>NZ_JASDDA010000012.1:0-87053 GCF_030407645.1 Pseudoalteromonas sp. APC 3495
GAAACGAAACAGCGCCGATGATAGTGTAGCATTTGCTATGTGAAAGTAGGACATTACCAGGCTCCAAATAAGAGAAACCCGTTACAGCGATGTGACGGGTTTTTTTACGTCTGCAGGAAAGTGAAAATGCAGGTTCGAAGTGAAAGGCACCAGTTAAAAGGAAGAAATAATACCAATTTGCTTAATTAAGCGGTCTATTTTGAGGTAGGAAAAACGGGTTGATAGCTAGGCAATAAATTCGCTATTTAGTTGTTCTAAATGAGAACTTTTTAACACAGATAGCGACACGTTTAGCCCCGCAAAATGATTGAGTATTATTGCGGATTGGTATAATAGCCAAAAGCCACCTTCATGCCTTCATTATGACTCTCCACGCTGTTCTGCCACGACATGCTACTGCGCTGTCGCTAAGAAGTAGGATAGTTACTCTAAATACAAGTCAGTGTTAAGCCCTCAGTTATAAGTTTTGAAGTATTACCATCAGCATTCTCCCTTTACTGATCTCAGTTATTCTCCTTGCACCTTTAAACTAGTCCCTAAATTATCATCTTGTTGCAATTTCATTGTTGGTTTAATAACTGTCCTGTGTAAAACTATCTAGGATAATTTAGTAAATCAGGTGACATGAATGTCGAATATAAAAGCTTGGAAACTTCTCAGCCTGTTTTGTTTGTTTACAGCACTGATTGGTTGTCAATCTAAAGAAGAACAGCTACAACAAACAATTCAAGAGTCCATTAAAAAGGCCGATGTCGAGCTTACTCAGCTTGGTAAAGCACTTGATAATGGTAGTATACGTAATGCGATTATTCTTAAAGAATACAGTCGTATCCTTAAACAACAGCAACCTGAACTCAGTAAGGTTGTTGATGTAGTTAGCCTTGATGCCACACGCCAGGGAGCCCTTTATAGTGGCTTAACCCAACGCCTTGATGATATTAAGGGTAATTACTTAATTCCTCCTTACGAAGACACTTTATACAATATTGATTTATTGCGTGAAGCCGCCAAGCCAACGTTATTTTCTGATGCCTTAACCGATCCTATTAATATGCTTGCGGATATGTCGAATGGTTCTTTGGCACGAGTTGGTGCTATAAGCCAAAAAGCTGAAGGCGAAGGGGTCGGTAACCAAATGGTAGGTAATCCTAACTATGGTAATTGGCAAACGAATAGTAGCGGTATTAGCTTTTGGCAATGGTACGGCATGTACCGTATTTTGGGTGATGTATTTGACCGAGTTGAATACGGAAGTTGGAGTAAACGCCGTAAGTATAGTTACTACAATGACTATGGTCGTACTCGTTACTCAAGCCCTAAACAAATAAAAACCCAAAGTGCATTAGAAACACGTACACGACAATCTTACCAACGCCAAGGCAAGCAGTTCACTAGTCCTTATGCGAGTAAAAAAACAGGTGCATCAGGTTTGAGTCGCAGCAGTTATACGCCGCCTAAAAGTCGCAGCAGTTACTCAAGAGCGAGTAGTTATAGCAATAATTCAGGATCGGTTCGTAACAGCAGTAGCAGAACCTCGCGCGGCGTAAGTCGTGGTAAGTAAAGAATAACGTTGGAGTTAGAATAATATGTATGAATTTAATGGAATAACTATGTGGTCTTTGCAAGCACTGTCTGTGGACTTTGCAATTATCATCTTACTGTTTGTGAGCTTAAAGTATATTAAAGGTTGGGTATCTAATTTACACGCCAATGATGAAATTACCGAGCGCGATAACTTTGCATTTGGAATAAGCTTTGCCGCTGGTTTGGTAGCACTTGCGATTGTGTTAACGGGCGTGAGTAGTGGTGCGTTTGCTGCTACGTTACAAAAAGAAGCTCTGTTAATGCTTGGTTATGGTGCATTAGCAATTCTGCTTATAAAGCTGGGTCACTTTTTTCAAGATAAAGTGGCGCTGCGTAAAGTGAGCTTACATAACGAAATAGTCAAAGGTAACGTTACTGCGTCAATTATTGATTTTGGCCATGTAGTAAGTGTTGCAGTGGTTATCCGCTCAGCCCTATTGTGGGTTGCTACTGAAGGTTGGCATGGCATTCCTATTGTTATTGCTGCGTTTGTAATTGGTAGTGTGGTATTGCTGTTAGTAAGCCAATATCGCGTGCAGTTATTTAAGCGCACCAATAAAAGTGGCGACTGCCTACAACAGGCTATTATTGATGGTAATTTAGCAGTAGGTGTTCGTTATGCAGGCTTTTTAATTGGTAGTGCATTAGCCATTACTGCTGCAACAGGTATTGCTCCTTATGCTGCTGACAATATTAATGCGAGTTTACTTTACTGGGCGCTAAGCGCCGTTGTTTGTTTGGTTGCTTTCATTTTACTGCACTTACTGACGATTAAAATCATTCTTGCTGGCTGTAATATTTCAGATGAAGTGAATCGTCAAAAGAATGTGGGTGTTGCCGCTATTTCTGCAGCTGTGTCATTTGCTGTCGGGATCACTATGGCCACACTACTGGGTGCATAATCACGTGTCATCAACTCAAGCTTCCCCAAGTAAATTTAATTTACTTGGGCATGATATTTTACTGATCACTGTTATGGCCGTACTCGCTGGGTGCGGCCTTATTTATGAATACTTACTTTCTCATTATGCTGGCCGAGTACTCGGCTCAGTTGAGAGTGCAATTTACGCCATGATAGGCACTATGATTGTAGCTATGGGGATGGGTGCATTTTTAGCGCGTTGGTTTAAAGATGCCTTTACCGCATTTGCTTGGCTAGAGAGTATTATTGCGCTCATAGGTATGGGCTGTATATTAGCCATTGCCAGCATTATTGCCGTGAGTTATTCACTCCCTCATTTATTCTCAAGTATTTTTAATATTCCACCTGACGTTATTCTTAATGGTTACGTGTTTCAAAAGCTGCAAGAGTGGTCTCGCTTTTTACCTTATGTATTTGGCTTAATATTAGGGCTATTTATTGGTATGGAAATACCGCTTATTGCGCGCATTCGCCAGCATGTTTATGGACGTTTTTTAGAAAATAACGCCGGCACTATATATGGGGCTGACTATATTGGCGCTGGTATTGGCGCGGCAATTTGGGTGAGTATTATGCTCGCGATGCCAATAATGCAAGCCGCCGCTTGGACAGCGCTATTTAACATTATTGCCGGACTTGCCTTTTTATGGCGTTATCATAGCTATGTACGCTTTGCTAAGTTGCTATTGGTTTGCCATATATTACTGCTGGTGTTATTCGCTTTTATTTTGCAGTTTGGTAGTAGCTGGATGGATAACCTAAGTAACGTACTATACAAAGATAAAGTTATTTACTCTCAGGCGACTAAGTATCAACATGTGGTGCTAACAGAGCGTTTAAGTAAAAATCAGCCTCAGCCAATTACTGATCTATATTTAAATGGTCGTTTGCAGTTCTCTAGTGTAGATGAGCAAATATATCACTCAATGCTCGTTTACCCTGCCATGCTGGCATCTAATCGTCATGACCGTGTTTTGATTATTGGCGGCGGCGACGGGTTAGCCATGCGAG
Organism: Pseudoalteromonas sp. APC 3495; assembly: GCF_030407645.1. Classification (NCBI taxonomy): domain Bacteria; kingdom Pseudomonadati; phylum Pseudomonadota; class Gammaproteobacteria; order Alteromonadales; family Pseudoalteromonadaceae; genus Pseudoalteromonas; species Pseudoalteromonas sp. APC 3495. The sequence goes on from NZ_JASDDA010000012.1 coordinate 3,518, forward strand.
ATGTATTAAAGTGGCCGGTTGAGGAAGTGACCTTAATTGATTTAGATGGACAGCTACTTAATTTATTTGGTCATAAAGATAACCAATACACGCCGCCTGAAGATATTAAACAGCGACTAGTGGCACTCAATAATGAATCGATGCATGACCCGCGAGCAAATATTATTGTGGGCGATGCATTTTTAGAAGTCGAAAAGCTACTGGATCAGTCAAAGCAGTTCGATACTATTTTAATTGATTTGCCAGACCCTAATCACCCTGATCTTAATAAGATGTACAGCGATTACTTTTATAATCATGTACGCCAATTATTAGCGCCTGATGGTGCTATGGCGGTACAGTCAACATCGCCTTATCATGCGAAAAAGGCATTTTTAAGTATTGCTAAAACGGTGAAAGCCGCAGGTTTTGATTATGTAGAGCAATATCAGCAAAATATTCCTTCGTTTGGTCAATGGGGATGGACTATTGCGACTAAAATGGGGCAATCACCTAGTGCCCGTATTAGCAATATAACTGATATGCCAGTGCCATCTCGGTGGATTAGTAAAAAATATTTATTAGCGAGTTTTGCATTTCCTAATAACTATTTTGAACAAGTGAACGATATTGAAGTCAATAGGTTAGGTTCTGGTCGCTTGTATGATTACTACCGAGCAGCTTGGCAAATAGAAAGTGAATTGTATAAAAATTAATAAAACATGGTTGACATAATATGTCGGTCGTGCGAATCTTAACTCAGACATAATATGTCAAACGACGAAAAGGCAGAGACATGGAATTAAATGAACTTTCAATAAAATTAGCGTCTTTTGAAACCGAGGGTGCTAACTTTGAGTCTTTCTTGATTGCCAATCCAGGTGAGCAAGATGTTTTACAAGTCATTGTTGATGGAAATGACGAGCTTCCAATTTTTGTTACTCAAACACAAGAGCAATTACTATGTATTAGCTACTTGTTTGACGAAGATGAAGTAAAAAGTGAATTACGCAACGAGTTAAACGAAACACTACTGCGTTTAAACGTGCCAATTCCACTGAGTGCATTTGCTAAGATCGATAATAAATACGCGATTTTTGGTGCACTGTCGGTAAATTCATCTCTAGATGATGTTACCCACGAACTAGTGACATTAGCTGATAACGCTATAGATGCACTAGAAGCCGTGACCTTATATTTAAACGATTAGTAGCTAGTTAGTGGAGTTAAGATTATGAGTATTTTAAAAAAATTATTTACAGCAGTACGTGGCGGCGCACGTGAAGCAGGCGAAGCAATTGTTGATGCCAATGGTATTCGTATTTTTGAGCAAGAAATTGCTGATGCACAAAATGCGTTACACCGTGCTAAAAAAAGCCTAACAGAAGTGATGGCTAAAGAAATGCAAACTAAGCGTAAAATTAGCGCAGTAGATGCATCAATTGCTGAGCATGAAGCTTATGCAGGTCAAGCCCTTGAAAAAGGGAATGAAGCATTAGCATTAGAAATTGCAGAAAAAATTGGTGACTTTGAAGCTGAGAAAGCTGAGCACGAGCAAGTGTTAGCGGGCTTTAGTAATCACATAGTGACTTTGAAGCAGCAAGTAAAAGATGCTGAAAAATCAATTAAGGAAAATCAGCGTCAGCTTACTATGGTTAAAACCACAGAAAGCGTTCAGCAAGCGACAATGGCTGTAAACAGCACGCTTAATACTAATAATTCATCAATGACATCGGCGCGTCAGTCGCTTGAGCGTATTAAGCAACGCCAACAAGACCGTACTGATCAATTAGGTGCTGCAAAGTCTCTAGAAGCAGATGTTAATGGCGACGATTTAAAAGCTAAAATGGCTGAAGCAGGTATTGGTGATACGAATCCAAAAAGTGCTGATATTTTAGCGCGCATTAAAGCGAAGCAAAATAGCTAACATTTAGAACCATATCAAAAAGGTAACCGAGTTTCGCTCCGTTACCTTTTTTGCTTACAGAGGCACCTTATATGTTTAATTTTTTCAAATCTAAAAAAAAGCCAGAACGTCAGCTTAATCATGCGAGTGACCTTAAAAAAGGCGACATGTTTACTGTCATTGATTCGTTTGCTTATCCTTCATGGCTTAAAGGTCAAACGTTGCGCGTTATTGATGTGCAAACGTATCAGTACCAACACAGCAGTGATACTGAATTTGTACTTGAAACTAACACTGGCCAAGTGGTGTTTTTACAAATAGAGCAAAATGATGGTGAACAGTGGGCAAACTTCTCTATAAAAATTCAGCGTGATGAAGTTGAAGAGATTTTTGGTCTTGATGAATTTGCGCGTATTTTTGATGAAGAGTCATTAACACATATCACGGTACAAAATACCCCTGAGCGTTTTATGCAATTTTTAGCGAAAAGCTATCAACAAAGTGAATCGCCTTATGTATGTTATTTTCATAATAAAGACTTTCGTGGCCAAACGCTGCCTCGCTATGAGCAAGAAGGTGGAGAACCATGCGAAATGATTTGCTTAGCCTCTCCTGATGAAGGACATAGCGTTAATATAGAGATTTGGGAGGGAGGTGAAACAGAAGTCTCACTGACGTTAACTCGCCCAATTAGCGATATTGTTGATTTGTTTCCTGGAGATGCCCAGTGAGTGATGCTAAAGACAAGTGGTTGCGCCAAGAGCAAGCTGTGCGCGCCACGCAAATGGCATTTGATTTGAGTAGTGAGGTACAAAAGTCGATAAAAAAACAAGCTATCGATCAAGAGCTCACTCCCTCAGATATGATCCGTAAAATTTTAGGTCTTGATGTAAAGTCTAAAAAAACACGGCAACGACTATCGTTTAATTTAAATGATGACGAAATAGCGCAATTGGCTAGCCGGTTTGAAGTGGCAGTAGATGATAAAAGAGCGGTAAAGCAACAGGTAGCAGAGTTACTCATTGAGCATACAAAAAAGACTAAGTAACCCTTTTGCCTTCTTTATGTAAAATACTTACACTGGGGCTATTATTTTCTAAAAAAGTGCCGCTGTGAATATCTTATTGATTGCCTACTTACTCATGTTTGCTTTATTTGGCACGGCGGCAAGCTACTTCGTGCGTTTTATATATGCTTACTGGGTACAGAAAAAAATGCCACTGGAATACATTTTTAAGGCAGGTGTGTGTATTTTCATGGTGGTGGTTATTTCGGTGTTAATACCACTATTAGATTAACACCGAAACGAACTGCTACTGGTAGTTAACTGTTTTACATTGATTATCAATACATAAAGAGTGGACTTCTAGCACTGGTGAACAGTCTTTGAACTCAAGCATTGCATTATCTAGTTGTTCTTGCTCGGTGATTTTTTGCGCTAATTGCTCTGCTTGTTCTTGAGAGTGATTTAATGTTGAGTACACAACATACTTACTCGGCCCCCCACAGACACGCGAGCCAACACCTAACACCTTACATTGATAGCTGGCTGTGCAGCTTTTATTACTTGTAAGCTCATTAAGTTGAGTATTTAAAACAGATTCACTCGCGTTTTGAGCTTTGCTTGATGTTAGTGCACTACTGCAACCGCTAAGCAGCATAGTCATAACAACACAGGTAGCTGATAGCTTAATTACGGATGACAAACAACTCATAATCTAATCCTTAAAATACACTTACCGCAGAGCCTTCAAGTTTAACACATTTATTTTCAACACACTGAGTGCTTGGCGCAGTTAAATGTTGGCAAATACTCATCATGCCTTTTTGCGCATTATAGGTACTTTCCAATTGAGTGATAGTATCGCTTAGGGCTGAAACCTGCTCTTGGGGTGCGCTTTGTGTAGAGTACACAATGTAATCACTTGGTCCACCACAGGCACGGCTACCAACAGCACTGACTTTACACTGTGAACTAGTTGAACATTGTTTATCTGCTATGAGGTTATTTAATTTATTTTTTGCTGTTTTAATATCATCAAGCGACACTTCTTTTGCAGCATCAACCGGTAGTTGCTGTGCTATTTTATTTTGCTTATTTTCTTGTGGTAGTTTTTGTTGTGGTATCGGCGTAGACGTGTTTTCTACCGCATTGGTTTTAGTTTGCTCAGTTTCATTTGAGGTGGTTTCTAAGCAAGCTGTTAAGCAAAGCGGTAGCAGTAGAGCGAGTAATGGAGTACGCATAATCGTTCCTGATAGTGATGAATTATTCATCACTATCATACACGGTGCATCCATTACGGCAATAAAAACTCTACTATCAATATATTAAAGCGCCATTAATGGCGTTTTTACATTAACCCACCTTGGGTTAATTTAGCTGGATTGAGTAATGCTTCTAATTCTGAGCGAGATAGGTCTGTCTCTTGCTCGGCGATATCAATAATTGGCTTTGCTTGCTGGTAAGCTTGTTTGGCAATTTTTGCTGCTTTTTCATAGCCAATAACTGGGTTGAGTGCAGTAACTAAAATAGGATTTTTAGTCAGCGCTTTATCAATCTGTGCCTGATTAACTTTAAAGCTAGCAATGGCTTTATCCGCTAGTGCTTGCGCACTGTTAGCAAGTATCTCTGTACTTTGCAGGATATTATAAGCAATCACGGGTAGCATTACGTTAAGCTCAAAGTTGCCAGCTTGGCCTGCTACGGTAATTGTGGCGTCGTTACCGATTACTTGCGCACTAGCCATTGCAGCGGCTTCTGGGATCACCGGGTTCACTTTGCCAGGCATAATGGATGAACCAGGCTGCAATGCTTCAAGCTCTATTTCACCAAGTCCCGCAAGCGGCCCTGAATTCATCCAACGTAGATCGTTGGCTATTTTCATTTGCGCAACGGCATAGACTTTCAGCTGCCCTGATAAAGCCACAATGGCATCTTGCGAGCCAATATTATAAAAAAAGTTATCACTGGGGATAAAGTTAATCCCTACTTTTTCACTTAGCTGTTTGGCAAATAGCGTAGCAAATTGTGGATCGGCATTAATACCGGTGCCGACCGCTGTTCCCCCCTGAGCCAGCTCACAAACACGTATTAGTGCATGCTCAATACCGCTGGCTGCGTGCTTTACCTGCGATTGCCATGCGCTGAGTGTTTGCTCAAAGGTCACTGGCATTGCATCCATTAAATGAGTGCGCCCAGTTTTAACTATATGACCGATGTCTGCTTTTTTCTGCTCTAAGGCGTCGGCTAAGTTTGCTAGTGCTGGCAATAATTTTTTATCAACACTGATAGCACTGCTTAAGGCGATTGCAGTGGGAATAACATCATTCGAGCTTTGTCCCATATTCACATCGTCGTTAGGGTGAATAGGTTGATTAGCATGTTTTGAAGCCAAACTTGCAATAACTTCGTTGGCATTCATATTTGAGCTGGTACCTGATCCCGTTTGAAAAATATCAACGGGGAAATGCTCATAATGCTGACCATCAATAATTTCTTGGCAGGCATGCTCGATTGCATTTGCTTTTGTTTTATCTAAATGGCCCAGCTTTAAATTGGTTAATGCTGCGGCTTGTTTTATATACGCTAAAGCAATAATAAATTGCTGTGGCATGGTGAGGTTGCTAATTGTAAAGTTATTAATGGCGCGTTGGGTTTGTGCTTTATAAAGTGCGTTAGCGGGCACGTCGAGTGTGCCCATGCTATCTGATTCTGTTCTAAAGTTACTCATTAGTACTCCTAAAAAAGAGAATATATGACATTAAACTACGCTATATAAAAAGATATGGTGCTGTTATTGCTATTTACAACGGTATAGCTAAAAAGTAGGGGGCGTCAAGGCAAGTTAACAAGTGGGATTAAAACTAAAAAGTCGACTTAAACGGATTTTAAGTCGACTTAAATAATGTATTTATATAAACAGCCAGTTATAAGGCTAAACAGAATTTTAATTGTAGCCAAGAATAAATATTTGGTCTGTTTCATGTTTGTTTTGTGCCTTTTGAGTGTGTTTTACATGAGAAAGTAAGTCGATAACCGTTGCTCTACAATCTGTTTCATGACTCGTTTTATCTAGGCTTTTATCGGTAATTGCCATTACAGCGTCTACGGCGGTATAGGGTGAAATATACATAATGTTATCCTTTTGTCGTTTAGTACTCATTAAGTGAGTAATTTAATAAAAGCATATAGCGTACCAGCTCGGTAAATATAATTTAACGTATTGAAATTAAAGTTATTTTATTATTTTGGTTAATTTACTCACGACAAAATAGCTGAAATTTGTTTTACTATTGTGCATTCATTTGCAATTTAGGTGCATCAGTATGACCAAACCGTTTTCACAAGCCTGCGAAAATAATAAAAATCATATACTTAAGGCTTTGCAGCCTGCATTGCAAAATGCAGGGTCGGTACTTGAGATAGGCTCGGGGACGGGTCAGCATAGCGTTTTCTTTGCCAAAAAATTGCCACATTTACAATGGTATACCAGTGATCGAGAGGTTAATCATCAAGGAATAAAGTTATGGCATGATGAGGTGCAACTGGCAAACTTGCATCCGCCTTTATTACTTGACCTAAACAATCCTTGGCCAGTGGATAAAGTGGATGCGATATATACTGCTAACACTTTTCATATAGTGAGCTGGGAGTTAATTACGCGTTTTTTTGCTGGAGTAAATCAGCACTTAAACCAGCAAGGGGTGGTGTGTGTATATGGCCCTTTCAAATATAAAGGGGAGTTTACCAGCCCCAGTAATAATGAATTTAACAGTTTATTGCAAAGTCGCGATCCGCTTAGTGGTATTCGTGATTTCGAAGCGGTTGAGCAACTTGCAGTGCAATCTGGGCTTAAGTTACTTAGCGATACTGCGATGCCTGCAAATAATCAGTTACTCATTTTTAAACGGCAATAAAGTGCTGCATTGTTGTTTATAAATATCGATATGTTGGCGTTCGCGTTTTAAGTAATCTGCAATAGCATGATTAAAATCGGGGTGAATAATATGATGAGCAGAATAAGTAGTGATGGGTTGAAAGCCGCGTGCTATTTTATGCTCACCCTGAGCACCGGCATTAAAACAGTGAATATTATGCTTAATCGCATATTCAATGCCTTGGTAGTAACACAGCTCAAAGTGAAGAGAATCAATCTCTTCGCTTGCTCCCCAATAACGCCCATAAAGGGTATTGTCACCAATTAAACTTAATGTGGCGGCAATCACTTTATGGTCTTTTTTGGCTAGCATAATGAGCAATTTTTCAGCCATTAAGGCGTGTAGCAAGCTAAAAAAATCGCTGTTTAAGTAGCCTAAATGGCCTGAACGTTTTAAATAAGTACGTTGATAAAACTCACAAAAAAGCTGCATCACTGTTGTGGTGATTTGCTCACCTTGCAGCCATTCAATGGTGATATTTTGCTGTGTTATTTTAGCGCGTTCTTTTTTTACTGCTTTGCGCTTACGGGCATTAAAGGTTTTTAAAAAATCGTCAAAATCTTTAAAGCTATTATTAAACCATTGAAATTGCACGCCGGTTCTTTGCATAGCACCTGCATCACTTAGCTGTGAGGTTTGTGCTTTATCGCAAAAGTTTACATGCCAGCCTGACCAGGCTTGTTTTGCGCAGTGGGTATTAAGTTGCTCTGTTATATACTCATAAACTAACTTTGGATTGCTATGCATAATACGTATTCTTTGCCCCTCAATCGGACTAAAGGGAATACAGCACAGCCATTTAGGGTAATAATCTAAGCCATTTTTTTCATAAGCTTCAGCCCATGCCCAGTCAAATACATATTCACCGTAGGAGTGCGCTTTTAAGTAGCCAGGGGCAAGGGCAACTAGTTTATCGCCTTCATAAACGGCTAAGTGGTGAGGCTGCCAACCTGTTTTAGCACTTACACATTGGCTTTGCTCAAGTGCGTATAAAAAAGCATGTTGGGTGAATGGGTCATTACCGAAAAATTGATGCCACTGTGTAGCATCAATTTGATTAATACTATTAAACCAACTGTGAGAAAAGTGGCTCATAATGCTTTGCCTACTACTGTTGTCTGTGTGTTACTTGTTAATTTTGATAATAATTCGACAGCCATATTCGGTTTTCTATTTTGGATAAAACCTTATGGTTCATCCTGCTCGATATATTGAGATAAGCATTGTGTGAGCTTATCGAGTTCAAGAGGTTTTGCAAGATGTTCGTTAAAACCAATTGCTAAGGCATTGGCTTTATCTTCAGGCATTACATCAGCAGTTAAGGCAATAATTGGTAATTGCTCAGTACTTTTAATTTGACGTATCAAGGCGGTGGCTTGGTAACCGTCCATAATCGGCATTTGGCAATCCATTAATACTAAATCGAAGTCATTTATTTTAACTTGTTCTACTGCTAATTCGCCATTTTCAACCAGTGTTGGGGTAATCCCTAAAGAGCTAAGCATTGCTTTTATGACTAATTGATTGACGCTGTTATCTTCTGCAACCAGTATTTTTAGTTTACTTAAGTCAACATGCTGGTGTATGTGCTTTGCCGTTACTTGTTGCGCTGCACATGTATTTAACTCGACAGACAGAGTAAAAGTAGAGCCCTTACCTGGCTCGCTTTGTACGCTGATATCTCCAGACATTAATAAGCTAAGTTCTTTTGCGATTGCTAAACCAAGCCCTGTGCCACCAAATTTACGTGATGTTGAGCTATCGGCTTGGGTGAACGCATCAAATAACTTACTTTGCTCTGATGGCGCAATACCGATGCCCGAATCCTTAATAGTCAAGGTAATTTGACGACGTCTATCGGTGATCTCTTTGCTGTATGCGCTAACACTTACTTCACCTTCATAGGTAAACTTAATGGCGTTACTACATAGGTTTAATAAAATTTGCTCAATTCGCATAACATCACCTTCAAACCAAATATCGGTTGGTAATTGGTTATCAACTTTCCAGTTAATACCTTTTTGTTCAGCGCTTTGCTCGAACATACTACTGATCCGAGCAAGAAGCGCATTCAAATCAAAAGGAGCGACTTCTAAGGTGAGCTTTTGTGATTCAATTTTAGAGATATCGAGTACATCATTGATTAAACTTAACAATGATTTAGACGCTAAATTAATTTTATTTAGATAACCGGTGAGGGTTTCAGCGCTATCTTCACTTTTAGCTAGAGTTGAAAAGCCAATCACAGCGTTAAGTGGGGTGCGAATTTCATGGCTCATATTTGCTAAAAATCGGCTTTTAGCCTGATTTGCTAAATCAGATTGCTGTTTAGCTTTAACCAGCGAGCGTGTGCGCTCTGCTACCAAGCGTGAAAGTGCGAGGTGTTGGTTATTAAACAGCAGTAATATCAGTAAAATGAGTGAGCTGACAATGACCTGTAAAATAAGCAAAAAGAGTGTCATGTTATTAGTTTGATGCGGTAGAAATTCATCTTTAATGGTTAAATCAACCAGCCATGTTTGCCCTGCAAAATTAATCGTGATGGTTGTCAGTTTATTGCTTTTGGTCGGTATATTTTCGGCGTTTGAATAAAATGGATTGGTAGTATTAGCTTCATAAATATCGATATTAAACATCTTATTTTGTGCTTGGGTAATCGACTGAGCAAGTATGTTTTTTACTAAAAATACACCTGTTGCGTAGCCTTTAATTGAGGCAACTTCGTTATTTTGTTGATACACAGGAGCAAATAATAAATACGCAGGTTCAGGTTCTTTTGCTTGAACTAACTGAATTATTTTAGTGCCCACAGGGCGATTTTTAATGCGTGGGTCGAGTAAAGTCTCACGGCGATCTTTACGAGAATTGAGATTAAAACCTATGGCAGATTGGTTTTCTACAAAAGGAGCAATATAGGTAATAACCACCAATGGATCGTTGTTTGATAATGGCGCCCCTTTAATACTCGGATCAAAGTTGTATGCAGTATAAACTTCATTGAGCTGTTTGTTAAAGTCACTGACCTGAGCCTGGTTAATTTTGCGGTTCCATGAAAATGCTTTAATAAATGAATGCTCAGCCAATAGTTGAGCACTGTAGCTATCAAACTCTTGCTTGCTTAAAGTCGGTGTTGATTGTATCTGGCTTGCAAGGCTTTGTACGGTTATTTGGCTGAGGTTTAAATTGCTCAGCAAACTGTTTTCAATAATAGATGTTTCGCGCTTAGCTATTTGTATCGCATTTGAATACGTCTCTTGGTTGTATAGCTTAGTGGTTAAAGCTACAGAGATAAATAACACCGAGCACACTGCAATAGTAGGTAATGGGGTAACATCATGGCGTTTAAATTTTGGTTGTAATAACGCCAATAAAAAGGGAGTTGCGATCAGTACGCCAAGAGAGTCACCAAGCCACCAAAAAGTAACATTGTTCCAATGATTATCAATGCTGTAAGCAGGGTTAAACTGACTTAAAGCATAGACGCCAATATTGGCCGATATTAGGCTGACGACAATACCGACGACAAAAATAAAATAAATAATAGATTGGCGTTGTTTTAAATACAACGGATGGCCTAGCCAGTACTTTAAAAGAGCAGCGCCAATCATGCCTTGTAGCATAGCGCCTAAACCGATTAGCAGTACTTGTTGTAGTGTATTACCAATTAAAACCTGCTCAGTGATTGGGTTATCACCGGTACTTAAATTAAAGGCGACAGAGGCAATAAATAATGCCGGGATAAAACGCCACCACCAGATAAAACAGCCAACTAGGGCAATACCTGCAGGGAGCCAGATAGGGATGACTTGTGATTGAAAGGCAAAATTAGTCAATAACTTACCAGTTGCAAAATACGCAACCGCAAATGATATGTAAAAAACAAAAGAACTGGATGTTGAACGAAAAATCTTCACATGCATCCTTGTTAAATATTATTTTTATAGTGATATTTCAGTATAGCGAATCGGCACTAAATAGTATTATTTTTTAAAGTGGTAGCTGCTTTTTACTAAATGATTGTTTGAGTACTACCGTTGACTCTATATTGGCGATACAGCTTAAGCTCCCCAGCTGGTGCTTTACAAACTGCTCATAGCTTTCTAAATCCTGAGAAATAATTTTCAGTAAATAATCGTGGCTACCTGAGATCACAGAGCACTCAAGTACATGGGCTAGCTTTTCTACATGCTGCTCAAATTGCTGTGCCGCACTCACCGAGTTTTGACTTAGTCGCACAAAAGCATAAACCAGCACATTAAGGTTGAGCGACTTAGGGTTAATGGCAGCGTGATAGCCCGTAATTACATGTTCCTGCTCAAGCTTTTTGATACGCCTAAGAGTTGGGGTGTCTGATAGGTTAATGGTATTGGCTAATTCAGAAACCGACATGCGGGCATGCGATTGTAAGGCAACCAGTAACTGCTGATCTTTTTTATCTAACATGACTATGGGATCTTATTAGTGATTTTAATGTTGGTAGTGATTATTGCTAACTAAAGGTGTTTTTACTATTTTTTTTGGCGTTTTACCCTCAGGGGTTTTTGTTAGCATTAAAACATAATAATAACAGGGTGTAGTTATGAGTTCTTTTACTGCTAAGTTTGACCGTTGGATAAGATCAGAGTTTGTAAGCTTAAACTCGCAATTAGAACAGCTTTATTGGCAGCAAACCGATAAGGCTAATGTTGAGGGGATTGGTGATAGCTTAAAGCTGGCACTAAAGGAGCAAGGCAATGCGCTGATCAGCGATTTATTGGACGAAGGCAATACCGACGAAGGATTTGATAGCGCATTCGATTTGCTTGGTAATGTTGGTTTGTTTATGGCTGCTTGTCGCAGGCATGAGATCACAGAGCCGAGCAGAGAAACAACCTCACCATTAGTTGAAGCATCGGCGCTTGCTATGCATATTGGTGCTTCTATTGGAGTAACTCCTCGTTTTGCCACCGCACATTTAACCACTCATAATAAAGCCATTAATGGCACCTATAAACGGTTTACAAATCTTGATGATGAAGCTCTGTTTTTAGATTACAACACCCAAGGTATTTTAGCGTATAAGCGCGCGAGTGATGCTTTACTAAAAATACTGCCATTAGGTATTTCACACCCAGTCACGGCTGAACTACTTGAGGTGGTTAAAACGGCACTTATTGATGTAATAGCGTCGAATAATGCCTTGTATACTCAACTTGATACCGAGCGTTTTTTTAATTGTGTACGCCCATACTACAAGCCTTACCGGGTAGGTAAAGAGGTTTACCGTGGTGCAAATGCGGGAGATTTTGCCGGCATTAATGTTATTGATATGCTGTTAGGGCTTTGCAGTGCCAATGAGCCGAGTTACTCACAAATGCTGGTGGATAAATTTTTATATATGATGCCAGAGGACCAACAAATATTGCGAGAAGCCATGCGTATGCAAAGCTTTATGGATGACTTCTTAAAAGCCGAGCAATATAAACACACAGAGTGGTTTCAAAAGCACGGCAAACTATTTATACAAGTGTGTAAATTACATGGTGACACCGCTATCGGTCATCATAATCAGTTGGTTGAGAAGTTTATTGCCCAACCGTCACTGCAAATGCAACAACAGCATATAAGCAAAGTAACTGCCAGTGGACCACCTTTACCGGTACTGCTCGATTCATTAGCTAAGTTAAGAGATAGGCGTGCCGCGGCAAAGCGTGACGACATAAATACGCGCTTTGATGATTTAAACACGCTAAAACAGTGGATTAATTAATGTGGCTAAAAATGATTTTTGTATGCCACAGGGTTGTTATTTATTAAGCCACTCTGTTGGCCGCCCATTAAAAACGAGCTTAGAAAATGCCACTGAACATTTTTTTACTCCTTGGCAAGAAAGTGTAAAAGAGCCATGGCAACAGTGGTTACCCGCCATTGAAAGATTTACTGAGGCATTAGGGCAGTTGTTTAATGCGCCTAGTGAGCAATTTTGTCCTCAGGTTAATTTATCCAGTGGTTTAACCAAATTGGTTATGTCACACCCCGTATTTAATAAACCACAGTGTACAGTATTAATGGCGCAGGCTGATTTTCCCAGTATGGGGTTTGTAATGCAAAAAGCACTGCCTGAATGTGCAAAAATACGCTACATCCCTGAGCATGAAGACTTGAGTGATAGACAGGTATGGCAGCGATATTTAACTTCAGAGATTGATGGGGTATTTGTTAGCCATGTTTATTCTAATACGGGTGTACAAGCTCCCATAAACGATATTGTGGCGCTGAGTAAAGTCACGAATACACTCTCAATAATTGATGTGGCGCAATCGGCAGGGGTTATCCCTGTCGATCTAACGGCGTTAAATGCTGACTTTATGATCGGTTCAAGTGTGAAGTGGCTATGCGGAGGGCCAGGAGCTGCTTATTTATGGGTAAATCCAAAGCAAATAACACAATGTGAACCAAAAGATGTTGGCTGGTTTTCACATCAAAACCCATTCGAGTTTGATATTGCGCATTTTCAATATAACGCTAAAACACTAAGGTTTTGGGGCGGTACGCCCTCGGTACTTCCTTATATTATTGCCGCTCATAGTATTGAATATATTGTTGAATTTGGCGTTGAACAAGTGAGATCGCACAACTTGATGTTACTTGAGTTAATTCAGCAGCAATTGGGCGCTTTTTTAATGTCACCTAGCGCTAAAGAGCAATGTAGTGGCACCGCTATTTTGCAGTTTTCTGAGCATCAGCAAAGTGTATTAACAGCATTAGAGACTGCAAAAATAAGTGTTGATGTGCGTAAACTCGGCATCCGTGTTTCACCTCACATATATAATACAAAGTCAGAGATACAAACATTTATTGATGTTGTGAAGCACATACTTAAGGTTGCTGACTAAGCTGCTGTTTTTTTTGAGTGAGTGCTTCTATTTGTTGTTGTGCTTGCTTGATTTGTGGGTCAAATCGCTGCTTAAGTGCCGCCGTTTCAGTGGTAATGGCATTCGCAATTGAGCTGGCTCCTAAGCGATTTGCTTTATCTTGGGTCATGTAATCGATTTGCTGTTTTTTTTGTGCGTATTCTTGTTGGTATTGTTTAATCTTAAGCTCAAGCTGCACAATATCACGCTCTATTTGTTGCACCGCTAGATAATCGTCAACAGAAGTATCGGCAACTGGTGTGTTCTCAGATTGTGGCGTATTTGTTTGCATGATGTTGACGTTTCTAAGCGTGATCACTTGAGCGTCTTCAGCGCAAGGAGTTTGACTAAAAGTAGGCACTCCTTTAATGGTACATTTATAAACCGTCACTTCATTTGCCATGCTAGCAGCACAGGCACCCAAACAACATAGTAGTAATATTAGCTTTGCCATGGTTAAACCTAAGCTGGTTTAAAGTACCATTTATAATGCACTAAGTTGTGACACCATACAATTTGTTTAATTTATTAGCATGCGCTCGCGACGGCCTTATACAAAGTGCGAATTAATAGAGGCTATTAAATTTTAGGCACAAAAAAACCACAATTAAGTGGCTTGTAATCAGTAATGGTGAAGAGGGAGGGATAGACTTACTTACATCCCTGTAATTAATCGCTGCGCGACGCTTGCAGCGGCCTAAAATGTTCCAGACATTTTATTGAACCCTGTCGAGAGTGCTCACCCTCCCTATTTCTTAACGGAGTTAAAATTTAGGCACAAAAAAACCACAATTAAGTGGCTTGTAATCAGTAATGGTGGAGAGGGAGGGATTCGAACCCTCGATAGAGCTACAAACTCTATACTCCCTTAGCAGGGGAGCTCCTTCGGCCACTCGGACACCTCTCCGACGCATTATTCAGCGTGTTATCAATCGGAAAAAACCAATTAATACAAATAAGTGGTGGAGAGATAGGGATTTGAACCCTAGAGGGGCTATAAACCCCTGCCGGTTTTCAAGACCGGTGCATTCGACCACTCTGCCATCTCTCCACGTCGTGATGCAGGATAATACTTAGGTGAGTTGCCTGTGTAAATAGCAAAAAGATCGTTTGCTTAAAAAGTGAGCGTAAATGCGGTTTTTTTTGTAAATTATGAAAATTAAAGATGATTTTTAGCTATGAGGAGGGAGCTGGCAGCAAACAGATGGAGCTAAAGAAGAAACTTCATTTAGTGGTTGGGTGTTTGCTGCAACAATACAAAAATCATGGTTGGGTGATTATTTGTATTGAATTGCACCGCCAAGTGCTAATTTTTTTCCGTAACGGTTAAGTTTAGCTAACATTCTCGCTTTGCGATTAGTTGGTTTAACTGCAACGTGAGTTGTGGCTGTTTGGTTTAATGTATTAATTGGGTTCATTGTATTCGCTCCAAGGTTGTGTCTGTTGAAAACGTGTGCATTTTGCCCGTAGGTTGGTTAAAAATAAAGCGATAAAAATTGCTGGTGAAGTATTAGTTTTTTTAATCTGAAAGTGTTTTTTTTGATTTGCTATTTAATGGCGTTTTTTTTGATTTTGTATATTTATTCATTATAGTCGTGTGCTATATCACTTTTATACGGGGCTTTTGCAGTTTTTTTAATTTTAATATGTTTATAAATAGATTATTTTGAATAGTTATTCAGATTAAATTATTTTGTATTAATGGGGTGGGTTTTACTTCGTTAAAAGATTTAACATGCTATTTATAGGTGGTTAATTATTTATCAGAGAAGAGCATTAAAGAAACGATAAAAAAGAGTGTTGCTAGGCTTTTAAATTATAAAAAAAGTGCCTAGGTTACTAGGCACTTTGGAGTTAGTTGCGTTTTAAAACGCGTCTAACTGGGGATCGCACCGCCTCAAGAATTTAAAACTTAAAAAGAGGTGGTTTTAATATGTTGCAATTTGGGCTTACAATCATCAGCTCGGACGGCATTCTAAGTGATCTAGAGCGAAGTGAAGATTATACTTTGGTTTGTATTTTACTATGAAGCCACAAAATGCCTCTGCACAGCAAGAGCAGATCCGCTCAACAGTCTATTATTTGAGTTAAATGGGACTGGTGGGGGTAAAAAACGCAAAATGCGGCATAGCTTAAAAGCAAATGCCGCAAAGGGAGATTAATTAAAATGCTGAGCAGTTAGTGCTGTTTTATAGTAAATAACTCATAGCCTTTTAATGCAGGCACTTGCGCAGCAAGTTGAGTTTCTTGTTGTGCGATTTCAACAAAGTCACCACACAGTGTATTTGCACGCTGTTCAAGTTTTTTTGCATGGAGCTCTACTTTTTCTTCTATTTGTGCGCCCATATTTTCCATGCGCTCTTCAAAGGCTTGCATGTCGCCACCTGAACCCATTAGCTCAGAGCCTAATGCTACTAAAATACTGCCCATTGATTGCATTACGGCCGACTCAACGGCAGTTTCTATTTGTTGTTCAAACTGCTGTTCAAAGTTTTCACCAAACTGAGTGAAGCTTTGCTGGCCCATGACAAATGTACCTTGTTGGTAAAAGGTACCCTCTACTTCTTGTTGAATATCGTCCATTAAGGTAGCAATGTTATCGAGGCCATCAATATTAAATGCATTGGCGACTTCTTCTAATGCAACGCCCGCAATTTTAACGCCATCAAGTGCAATGTTGGCTACTTCAGGTAATTGCGCACGTAAATTATCTGTGTAGTTGGTCAGTGCTTGGCGCTGAGCGCTATTTAATGCTACTTGCTCGCCATTGATCGACAACTCACCTTGAGTGGTAAAAGTCATACGTTGATTGTTGGCTTTAAAAATTTCTAATTCACTTGGCTTTATACGTACATCGTTTTTAAACTCAACTTTACATTCGTCGTTACTAAATGTAATTGAAGAGCTGTTATCGTTATGAGCCATGGCGACGGGGGCGCACATAATTGCGCTAACTAATAATAATTCTTTCATGTTTATTCTCTGTTTTTTGATGATGATAATTAACTTATAACAAGTTTGGTGCCAATAGTTTTTAGTGTTTAAAAACAGTGGTTTGTGATTTTTAAGGTGCTTTGAAGTTGAAAGTAAAGTTATTAAAAAAGCTAAAATTTGGTCAAAATAACCAACAGTTAAATGATAATAAATAAAATTTATCGATACGATAAAAAACTCTCACTTTCCACAATTCAAATTTAGCGCTATTTATTCACAATACTGACACAGAGACTATTTAGGATAGCGATGTGGCTTTATTTTGACGTAAATTTGTACAATGAATTTGCGTTGAACATTTTAATTTCACCAATTATCGCGATACAAG
Organism: Pseudoalteromonas sp. APC 3495; assembly: GCF_030407645.1. Classification (NCBI taxonomy): domain Bacteria; kingdom Pseudomonadati; phylum Pseudomonadota; class Gammaproteobacteria; order Alteromonadales; family Pseudoalteromonadaceae; genus Pseudoalteromonas; species Pseudoalteromonas sp. APC 3495. The sequence continues at coordinate 20,556 of NZ_JASDDA010000012.1, forward strand.
AATCCGTAATTGGTCTCAAACACTTTATGGAGTGGGTTGTGGGTAAGACATTTAGTTACGATGCGCTAGATGATGATTTTGTTGAAGACGAATACGAAATGGTCGGGCGTAATCAACACGACAAGAAAAAGCAAAAGGTGAAAAGAAAGTTAGAGGATTACCTTGAGCAAAAACGCTTGCGTAAAAACCTAGGTGAAGATGACTTAAACGATTATATTGATTAGGTTGTCGCTAGTACAAATCAGTGCCGACATATTAGCTTTTAACTGCTACTTAGTTAGTATTTAGAGCTCTGTGGGTTGGTAATAAAGAGGCTTTATGCCTCTTTATAATTTTTAAGCCTCAAACTTTAGCTGCGAGCAATGCTTTTTCAATTACTTTTTCTAGTTTTTCAGGTTTAGTAAAGGGCGCGTAGCGCTTAATCGGTGAGCCATCTGCATTAATCAAAAATTTTGTGAAGTTCCACTTAATTTTTCGTGTCAAAAACCCCGGCAATACAGATTTTAAATAGCGAAAAACCGAATGTGTATGCTGACCATTAACGTTCACTTTTTCTGCGATTAAAAAACTAACTCCGTAATTTATTAAACAACCTTGTGCTATTTGATTCGCGTCTCCGGGTTCTTGCTGGCCAAATTGGTTACACGGGAAACCTATAATGACTAAACCTTGGCTGGCATACTTTTCGTGTAATGCTTGCAATGACTCGTATTGATAGGTGAATCCACACTCACTTGCGGTATTTACTATTAACACAACTTTACCTACAAACTCTTTAAAATCGATAGGTTGGCCTTGCAGGCTAGTAGCACTTAGTTGATGAAATGGGTGCATATTATTAAGCTATTATTTGTTTATTTGGCATAGTCTAACCTTTGCTTGGTGATTAACAAAGTCGAAATAGTGAACACTGCTATGGCGTTACTGTTAATTTAAAATCAAAAATAACCCCATACCAGCAAGTGTGGTTAGGTAAATATTATGTGTTTTGTAAGCAACTATAATGGCTACAATCGCTGCGCTTAAATAAGGGTTTTGCCAATTTAGATTAATGCCACCATCATTTATAAATACAATCGGCACCCAAATCGCTGTTAGAACCGCAGGTGCACTGAAGCTCAAAAACTGCTGCATTTTAGGCCCTACTTTAAATGGTAGCGCGCGGTGTAAGAATAAATAACGGGTAAAAAAGGTAATACATGCCATAAGTAAAATAGTCGTCATCATGATTTAGCGTCCTTATTTTTTACTATTCTAGTTACAGTGTAACCTGCACTCATTGCTAATAGTGCTGAGCATACCAACCACAGCTCAAAGCCTGTGCTTTTTAATAAAGTGGCACAGATCCCTGCAACAATGACCGTGACAAGAGTGGCTAAATTTTTAACTCCTGGGATAACCAAAGCAATAAAGGTTGCAGCAATCGCAAAGTCGAGTCCTAAATTGGTTAGATCAGGGAGCATAGTGCCGGCTATAATACCGATAAGTGTCCAAATATTCCAAGCAATGTAAAAGCTAAAGCCTGCGCTGAGCGCGTAAATTAGGCGCGTTTGAGTCTGGTAGGCGCGAGGGTGATGCGAAAAAGCAAATAGTTCATCAGTTAAGACAAAGCTGACTGGAAGGCGCCAACGCATGGGTTGCTCAATCACTTTGTGACGAACCGCCAAGCCATATAAAAAATGGCGAGAGCTAATAATAAACGTGGTAAATAAAATGGTTAATAGAGGGGTATTACCAGCAATGAGCTCAATTGCAACCAGCTGCGCCGAGCCTGCAAATACCAGTAGCGACATGGCTTGAGTTTCAAAAGGGGTAAAGCCATTTTGTATTGCCAACGAGCCACATAAAATCCCCCAAGGAATAACGGCTAAACATAATGGCAGCATATCTAAAAAGCCTTTTAGTATCGGTTTTTTAATGGACTGCATGTGTTTTACTCTGCGCACTGGTAGAAAGACTCATTAGGATACCTTAATATTAAGATGCTAAAATAGTTAGCGTTTTAGATGATACTGTTTTTTAGGGAAGGTGCAATGTTCAAGGTAAAAGTGTGGGATGGCTTTTTAAGAAGCTTTCATTGGTTATTAGTATTGAGTATTGCTGCGCTTTATTTTAGTGCTGAAGAGGGCATGATAGAGCTACATTTTGTGGTTGGCTTTTTTACTTTAGCGCTTATCTCAACGCGGATTATATGGGGTCTTATAGGCAGTAAAACGGCAAGAATATCGGCATTACTGCATTCTCCTAAGTCGGTGCTTGCTTCTTTTAGTGGCAAAAAAATAAATGATGTGGGCCATTCTGCACCAGGTAGTTATATGGTGTTATTATTTTTTATACTGATTATTACGCAACTGGTTAGTGGTTTAATGAGCAGTGATGGCATTTTAACTGATGGCCCGTTAGCGCAGTATGTATCGAGTGATACGATTGATTTTGCCAACTGGCTGCACCATATCAATTTTGATATTTTATTTTATGCGATTATTTTGCATGTTGTGGCTATTATTGCTTACAAAATTAAAGGCAAGCCTTTAGTAAAAGCAATGATCACCGGCAATAAAGCACTGCCAACACAAAGCTCAGAGCCTGAGACAAAGTCACCATGGATTGCATGGTTTTTATTGTTACTATTACTGATTTTATTAATGAGTACTTGGGGAAGTGAGCCTTTAAGTTATCTGCTTAGTTAAAAAAATGGCGCTAATACAGCGCCATTTTTATTGTTTAATACACAGAATTTATTAGTCTTTGAATTGCTTATGGCAATCTTTACAGCCTTTAGCCCATGCACCAAATGCTTTACCAATGACCGCTTTGTCACCTGTTTGAGCTGCTACAGCAAGTTCATCAGCATATTGCTGAAACGCTGTCGCTTTTTTCATAAAAGTATCGTTTTCAGACCATACCGCAGGAAGTGCTGATGTATCGCCTTTTTCAGTGCCTGCGTAAAAGGCCTCCCAAGGCATTTTAGATAATGCCGCCGCGTTATTTGCACGCTGTTTGAATTGCTCTGCATCAAAAGGAATTTTACCCTTAAGCATGGCACCCATATCGCCTATTTGAACTGAAATCATAGAAAATGCAGCTTGGCGATACTCAATTGCATCACTCGGCTCTTTAAATGCAGAATTTGCAGATACACTAAGTGCGCATGTAGATAGTAATGCCCCGATAAATACTTGCTTCAATTTCACTTTACTCTACTCCTTTGAGGGTTCTTTAATTATCTTTGTATATTAGCTTAGGCTTTAGTTCAAGGGAAAGCATAGATTATTACTTTGATATTATTAACGGGATTTTAATCGGGCTGATATTATTTTACGGTTTATTGTGAATGTTTGTAAATGCAGTGTTGCTGCTTGTTGTTTGGTTGTGTACATTCAGGTGTCATAAAAATAACCAATGAAGAGCATTTATGAAAAATAATATTTTTAAGCTGTCAGCGTTGTCTGCAGCGATAGTAATTTCGCTATCAGGGTGTGGTGGAAGCGATAATGATAATAACAATACAGTTCCAGTTGTTACTGATGTAGCACCAAAAGCGAGTGATGTTGTCGTTACTGATTTAAAACAATGGGTTCCAGTTACTGCAGACTTTAAAGCAAGTGATAATGATGGTGACGCACTTACTTTTAGTTTTACTGAAAATGGCGAGGCAATTACCGCGCAAGATGGTGTCTTTAAGTTTAGCCATGGTATGTTAACAGTAGAGGGTACTTCGTTTACATATGTGCCTGTTTCTGGTGAAGATGCGGTTATTGATTACACAGTAACTGCAAACGGTAAAACGGCCTCTGCGAAAATTAATATCTCAGGAATTATTGGAGATCCTCTTGCAAATCAGCAGTGGCACCTAAACAATACAGGTCAGAAAGCTTACTCGCTTAGTGATGAGATGAAACAAGGCTTAATTGATTTGTACGTTAGTTTATTTGGCGATACAGAAGAAGAAGCACAAGCCGATGTCAACGCTAGCTTTGCTCAATCAGAAGCGACAGAGCTTGTAGCTGGTGAAGATATGAATGTTGTTGATGCTTATGCTCAAGGTGTTACTGGGGCAGGTGCAACGGCAGTTGTGATCGATTCGGGTATGGAAATCCGCCATGAAGATTTAATCGATAATGTATTACCAAACCGCTCTTTAAACCTAAATGCTGATGCGACTGACCGTACAGATCCTACTAGTATGTCAAACAGTGGTGATCATGGTACAAGTGTTGCTGGTTTGATTGCTGCAAAAGGTTGGAATGGTAAAGGTGGCCGTGGCGTTGCTCCTGATGCTGGTTTAATTGGTATGAATTATCTTGGTGGTGCTAAAATCCCACAAACTGAGTTAATGGTGCATGGTTTCCCTGGAAGCGGCATTAGCACAACAGAAAATATTTCTGCGTTTAACCGTAGTTATGGCATAACTTTCCCAACATTTATTGCATATTCAGAATTAGATGAAGCTATTGAGTCATACCCAAACCTAAACCTGCGAGATGGTAAGGGGGCACTTAATATGAAATCGAGTGGTAACTCTTTTGTTGATGGCGGTGATGAAGGCTCACTATGTGAAGATAATGGAGCTAATGACTTAGGTTTAACGTGTTATAACGGTGCGTTTGAGCCAAGCCAAGGCCATCCTTACTATCTAAGTGTTGCTGCTGTAAATGCAAATGGTAAGCACACTAGCTACTCAACAGCAGGTGCTAACTTAATGGTTTCAGCGCCAGCTGGTGAATATGGTCGTTGGGCACCTGCAATGGTAACAACGGATCAGATGACATGTATCAACGGTTACTCAGGCTTTAATAGTGGTGCTGTTGCAAGCTTTACTCAGAGATATGGAGAAGAGTTTGCCATAAGCCAGTTCCCATTTAACTATCCTGGTAATGAAGATAACGCAAGTTGTAACTATACATCTACATTTAACGGTACATCGTCTGCTGCGCCAAATGCATCAGGTGTAGTATCACTTATTCTTTCGGCTAATCCTGAACTAACTTGGCGTGATGTGCGTCATATATTAGCGTCAACAAGTACATTAATTGACGCTGAAAATGCCCCTGTAAAATTAACTACCGCAGATGGTGAGTTTGTTGCACATGATGGTTGGGTTGAAAATGCCGCTGGTTATAGCTTTAATAACTTATATGGCTTTGGGCGTGTAGATGCAGGTGCAGCGGTTGCAATGGCTAAGTCTTATGACGCTTCATTAGGTGAGCAAGTAATCACGGATTGGAATGGTGTTGGTTCAGCCGTTTCTGAGAGTGCACTAGCATTAGAAATTCCTGATAACAGTGCTACAGGTTTAACGCAAGAAATTGTAGTTACAGAAGAATTAAACATTGAGGCAATGCAATTTAAATTTGATGTAAGCAACCCTGAAATGGGCTTCGGCCTAGCTGATGGTACTCAAACATCTGCTGGTAATGATTTAGCTATTGAGGTTACTTCGCCAGCGGGTACTCGAAGTGTATTACTTTCATCTAAACAAGCTTTGTTTTACCCTGCATATAGCTTCACGAATAGCTGGAGTGTAGGTTATGTACTTAAAGACGCTGTGATGCTTTCAAATGCTTTCTACGGAGAGTCTACGAAAGGTACTTGGACTGTTCGTTTGTTAGATACAAGCGCAGATAGCTTTGCATTTAGTCGAGGCTCAAATAATTCTCTAGGTGTTACTGGTATTAGTAATAATAACTCAGCAAGTGTACTTGAAGGTGTATCTCTTCGTGCATTTGGTCACGCAGGTCAAGAGTAAGGATTATAAAGATGAAAATTAAACAATTAATCGTATTGGGTGCTGCTGCGTGTATTTCGTTTGGGGCAACAGCAAACACTAGCTCAGATAAAGAGCTTCAGCTTCCTAAGAAACAAGTAGCTAAATTAAAGTTTGATAAAGCGGATTTTGGTTCTTACAAAATTGAAAAGAACTTACGTTTAGTGCCTTCGAGTGTTGCTTCAGAAGAGCATGTCGTTATGCAAAAAGGTGAGATGACAGTAGTAAGCGTAGATAAATCGTCTGATGTGGTCACAAAAGGAACATTAGTTCGTAATATTTTTACTAATAACCTAACGTCACTATCAGGTAATATTACTATTCTTTTAAAAGATGGTATGAGTGCAAGCGATGTTGCTTCGGCTGCAGGTTTGAAGGTCGTATCTTTATTCCCAGGCACTAAAATTGCTGTTTTAGCTGTAAATGATGGTCAAGATATTTTAGTTGCATCAAAGCAGCTAAAAGAATCTGGTTTGATTAAAGAAGCTAAAATAGAAGTGTTAGAAACTATTTACACTGCACAGTAATCTGTTTTAAATAAGTAAAACCCCGAGTAGCACGATTGACTCGGGGTTTTTTATTATTCGTTTATATCTATATCTGCGAAAATCATCCCTCGACGCATACTGCGCGTTGCCAAAAACACCTCACCGAGTAATGACATAAATGCACATATCAGTAATGCCATTGCACCAACAAAACAGCTGCCAATAGTGACACCTAAATTAATTGACTGTATGTGAGATAAAAATAACAGCATAACCACGGCGCAAACTAATAGTGCACTTAATACACTTAAACTAAATGCAATGTGTATGCAGCGAGAGCGCTTAAGGAGTGCTCTAAGCTCTGTAGTCAGAGACAAGTTAAATTCTTCATCGGTGCTAACTTTTAATTTTCGCTCTAACTGTCTGGCTCTGTCTGTAATTCGCGCCAAGCGATTAGATAAAACCCCGAGCGTTGCTGCAATACCAGTAATTAAAAAAACGGGTGCAACCGCTGTTTGAATGACTTTAGCCATTGTTAAAATGTTAATTACGTCGTTGTTCATTTTTATCCTTATTAATTAGCAGCATGAAGAGGCTATATAATGCTACTTCGTTATTGTTAGGATAACTGAAGTCATAAACATATAAAAAGAATTTCTAGGCTCTCTTTTTACATAGCTTCACAAACTAAATCTCCGTGCTATTAAATATTAGGTATATTTAATAAAAATAAAAACTACAGAGATTCCAATCAATGAAACACACCCCATTTGTTCTTACTTTTATATCCTTAGCTATTTTAGGGGGATGTAATAAAGCCCCTGATGTTGAGCAATCAGCAAAGGTTGAAAATGTAGCTGCTCAAACCGAAGTCATGCCGCCGGTTGCTAAAAAAGTGCCATATGAAATGACAATCCATGGCGACACTCGCATCGATGATTATTACTGGATGCGTGATGATGAGCGAAAAGATCCTGAGGTACTTAGTTACCTTGAGGCTGAAAATGCTTATACAGATGCAATGCTTGCGCATACAAAAACGTTACAAACTAGGTTATTTGAAGAGCTAAAAGGGCGAATTCAAAAAGACGATGATTCAGTGCCAGTTAAAAACGGTGACTATTATTATTCATCACAAACTCGCGGTGATAACGAATACGCAACTTATGTACGTAGTAGTGATTTTGCAGGCACTGACCAGCAGGTTATTTTAGATGTAAACGAGCTAGCTAAGGAACATGATTATTATGCCGTAAGTGGTTTAGATGTAAGTCCAAACGGCAATTTAATGGCATATGGTGAAGATACCGTAAGTCGTCGTATTTATAATATAAAAATAAAAGACTTAAGCACTGGTAAATTACTCGAAGATACGCTTAAAGGTACGAATGGCAGTGTTGTTTGGGCAAACGACAACAAAACGCTTTATTACATAAAAAAAGATTTACAAACTTTACTAGGTTACCAAGTTTATCGTCATACGCTCGGTACCCCACAGGCTGAAGATGAACTCGTTTATGAAGAAACAGATACCAGTTATTACATGGGTATTAGCAAAAGCAAAGACGATTCAGAAATTTATATCTGGCACAGCAGTACAACTGCGTCAGGTGTATCGGTTTTAAGTGCTGATGATGTTAAAGCTATGCCAAAACGCTTGATTGAACGTGAAGCGGATCTGGAGTATGGAATTTCTAAGCTGGGTAATACTTACTACATTGTCACTAATTTAAACGCAGTCAACTTTCAGTTAATGAAAGTAGATATTGATAAAGCTGGCGATAAAGCTAATTGGCAAACGGTGATCCCCGCTCGCGATAATATAAAATTAGAAGGCATCGACTTATTTAACGATTACTTAGTGTATCAGCAGCGTGAAATGGGTCAGTCGACTATTATTGCTCGTAACTTAACCACGGGTAAAGAGATACCGCTTAGCTTTAACGACAGTGCTTATACAATTAGCACCTACGGTAACAATGATTTAAATAGCGATACATTACGTGTGTATTATACCAGTATGACAACACCCGCTTCATCGTATGATGTTAATTTAGCTACTGGCAATAAAACATTACTTAAACAACAAAAAGTACTCGGTGATTTTAGTGCAGATAACTACGCATCAGAGCGAATTTTTGTCACTGCACGAGATGGTATTAAAGTACCGGTAAGCCTAGTCTATCGCAAAGACATGTTTAAAAAAGAGGGAACTAATCCGCTGCTACAATATGGTTATGGCTCGTATGGCGCGACCATGGATCCTACCTTTTCTAGCGCTCGCTTAAGTTTGCTCGATCGGGGTTTTGTATTTGCCATTGCGCATATTCGCGGTTCACAAATGCTAGGTCGCCCTTGGTATGAGGACGGTAAACTACTGACTAAAAAGAACACCTTTAACGACTTTGTAGATGTTACCAAGGCATTGGTTGAGCAAAAGTATGGTGCAAAAGATAAAATATTTGCTCAAGGTGGCAGTGCGGGTGGCTTGTTAATGGGCGCAGTGGCAAACCAAGCTCCTGAGTTGTATAAAGGTATGGTGGCTGCGGTTCCATTTGTTGATGTAGTGACCACGATGCTTGATGCAAGTATTCCACTTACAACCAACGAATACGGTGAGTGGGGTAACCCTAATGAGAAAGAATACTATGAGTATATGTTATCGTATTCACCTTATGATCAGGTCAGTAAGCAAGATTACCCAAATATGTTAGTTACTACTGGCTTACATGATTCACAGGTACAATATTTTGAGCCTGCAAAGTGGGTGGCTAAGCTGCGAGATTACAAAACAGATGATAACAAGCTACTGTTTAAAATCGATATGGAAGCAGGGCACGGAGGTGCATCAGGTCGCTTCAAACGCTTAGAAGATACTGCATTAAATTATGCTTTTATGCTTGATTTAGCGGGTGTGAATAAGTAACTGGTCTGGCAATATCAATAAGCGCAGCTATTTGCTGCGCTTTTTTATTTTTAAATATACACAAATGCTTTGCATTGGATAAATAAGCATTTACATTAAGGTGGCTAATGAGTGTGAATATTATTTTAGCGCAAAATAAAAACGAGAAGGGAGAGTGTAATGGAACAAAATCAAGAGATTAAAGTCGTCAATAAAGATGACCGCACATGGGCAATGCTATGTCATTTAAGTGCATTAGCGGGGTTTATTGTGCCATTTGGGTCGGTACTCGGCCCTCTTATTATCTGGTTAATTAAAAAAGATGAAATGCCAATTGTTGATATACATGGCAAAAAAGCCCTTAATTTTCAAATTACTATGGCTATAGCTTATTTTGTTTGTTTTTTACTAATTTTTGCAGCGGTTGGTTTACTACTGTTACCTATGGTGGCTATTTTTTCATTTGTGATGGTGGTTATCGCAAGCGTGAAAGCCAACGATGGCAAAGAGTTTAATTATCCCCTTAGCTTAAATTTGATAAAATAACTGTTTTTATTATTCGGTGAATTGGTTTTAAGTTAAAAAGTCGTTCAAACCCAGCTAATTGCTGGGTTTAGTTTTTAGCCATAAGGGAAAGATGCTCTATATAACATTATTTTTTACAGCATTTATATCTGCCACGTTATTACCTAGCTCCTCTGAAGTATTGATGGGTGGCATGATCATGCAAGGCAATACTAACTTATGGCTAATTTGGTTCGCAGCAACCTTGGGTAATGTACTAGGCAGTTGTGTTAACTATTGGTTAGGGACGCAGGCATTGCGTTTTAAAGATAAAAAATGGTTTCCAGTGTCTGAAAAAGGGCTTAAAAAAGCACAACAGCAGTTTAATAAATATGGTGTTTATAGCCTGTTGTTTGCTTGGCTGCCCATCGTTGGCGACCCACTAACCGTTATTGGCGGCGTGTTTAAAGTTCGCTTTACTACATTTTTAGTGCTGGTAACGCTCGGCAAGGGGTTACGTTATTTAGCGGTAATAGCCCTTGCCGTTGGATTATTTGTGCCAGTCGAGGGTTAAAGAAACCGAATCGGCAAAGCGCAACGCATGAGGTTTATCTACTCGAGCCTTAGCATAATTAACACTTGGGTGTGAGTGGCAAACAGCAAGAATTTCAGCAACTAGTTTTTCTAACAATAAAAAGTGTCCTTGCTCCACTAAGCTAATCACCTCTTTAGTAATCACTTTGTAGTTAAGTGCTTGGTCTACTTCATCTGTTTCACAAGCTTGATCAGCAGGGTAGTGAATTTCAAGGTTAATGACCACATCTTGTTTTTTTTCACGCTCATCAGGATTAAAACCAATAAATGTGCGTAGTCGTAAATTAGTTACATTAATAATTGCGTTTGCCATACATTATCCTTTGATCAGCTGTAAAAACTCATTACGTGTTTTCGGATCGGCTCTAAAGTTTCCTAGCATTACCGAGGTACGCATGCTTGAGTTTTGCTTTTCTACACCACGCATCATCATACACATGTGTTTTGCTTCAACAATTACCCCCACACCTTTTGCACCGGTTACTTCCTCAACCGCTTTTGCAATTTGATGGGTAAGCTGTTCTTGAATTTGAAAACGACGCGAAAACATATCAACAATACGCGCAAACTTAGATAAGCCTAATACTTTGCCATCAGGGATATAAGCAATATGACAGCGGCCAATAAAAGGGAGTAAATGATGTTCACACATAGAGTAAAGCTCGATGTCTTGTATCAATACCATGTCGTCAGCGTCAGAGGTGAATACCGCATTGTTAGTGATTTCGTTAAGCGTTTGACGATATCCTTGAGTAAGGTACTCCATCGCTTTTGCAGCGCGTTTTGGGGTATCAAGTAACCCTTCACGTTCAGCGTCTTCACCTACAGCAGTTATAATTTTTTGATAGCTTTCTTTTAATTCGTTATGCATAAGTTTCTCAGTTTTATTAGGACTTACTTAAGATGGCGACCACCATCAACAGGTAAAGCACGCCCTGTGATGTAATGGCTGTTCAGTAGTAGGTCTATACTATTAATAATTTCTTGGCATCCAGGTTCGATACCCATTAATGATTTTTTTAAAGTTTTAGCGCGATACTGCTCATCATCATGTTGGTTAAAAATAATTAATGATGGTGCGACTGAATTTACTTTTATGTTAGGTGCATATTTAGCACTAAATGATTTAGTTAAGTTATCCAGTGCGGCTTTACTGGCCGCATAAGCAAGATGCTTTGGACTGCCTGTTTCCACTACATAATCAGTCAAATGAATAATGTCAGCGGGTTTAGCATGCGACGCCTGATAATTTAATAGTAAATCTGCGCAGTGTAAGTTTACCAAGTACGGTGTTTTTGCATGAATGCGCATCATATTGTCAAACAGCTGCTCAAAGTGGGGGTTGTTAGCTTCACAGTCCCAGCTTGATGCATTATGAATAACCGCCCTGAGTGAGTCAGTGTGTGATTTAAGCAACGTAATAAAAGTATTAATGCCCTCATCAGTACTAAAGTCAGCATAAAGACAGGTAACTCCTTGTTGTTCCAACGAATCAACAGCCTCATGACGGGTCCGATAAGTAATAATGACCGCTTGCCCTTGGGCTATAAAGTGCTTTGCCAGCGCAAGCCCTATACGTTGTGCTGCACCAGTAATCAAAATAGGGGGTGTCATAAAATATAAAACTCTCTGTTGGCAAGCGTTAAGGTTAACTTTTAAAAATTTAAGCCACTTATTTTCACGTCATGTTTACGTAAAATACAAGCGGCTCGATCAGTTAAATCACGCTTATAATATTGATTTAAAAAGCATCGTATATTGTTGGAATAGGCTGGCGCTTATGTTGCGTGCGCTGGTAAATTGCAATTAGCGTTTCTTCTACATGACTTGAAACTGCTTTACCTTCTAAAAAGTCATCAATTTCTTCATAACTTAAGCCAAGTGCTTCTTCGTCTGTTAGTCCAGGTCTATCACTTTCTAAATCTGCTGTTGGTGCTTTCTCAACTAAAAGCGCAGGCGCACCCAATGTGGTTGCTAATGCGCGAACTTGGCGTTTTGATAGGCCAAATAAAGGAGCCAAATCGCATGCACCATCACCAAATTTAGTGTAAAAACCCGTAATATTTTCAGCACTATGATCGGTACCGACCACTAAGCCTTGGCAAAAGCCGGCTATTTCATATTGCGCAATCATGCGTTGACGTGCTTTGACATTACCTTTAATAAAATCGATTTTATCTTGCGAAGGGAGTGTTTGTTCGGTACCCGCGAGAGTTGCCATTGTCTGCTCATGCAGAGCATCGGTTGCGGGTTTAATGTTTACTGTCATGCGGGTGCTCGGCTTAATGAAATCAACCGCCATTTGCGCTTCACTTTCATCAGCTTGAACGCCATAAGGTAGGCGTACAGCAATAAATTGATAATGAGTGTCAGGGTGTTCTTGGTTTAGCTCATCAATAGCAAGTTGACACAAACGGCCACAGGTCGATGAATCTACACCACCACTGATCCCTAGTACAAGTGAGGTTGAATATGCCGCTTTTAAACGTGCTTTAATAAAATCCACTCGGCGTTTAATTTCAGCGTTTACATCAATCGAAGGCTGAACTTTCATTTCAGCCATAATCTCGGCGCGCATGGCCCGCTCCTTTAGTTAAATAATTTTTACGCTCTACATAGAGCAACTATTATGTGATTTCATATTTATGAATTAAAGCCCTAAGTGAGCTTTTATTTGTTTAAGCTGGACTTTTAGCTCATCAATTTCTGCAAGTAAGTCATTTAGCTCAGTGTTTTTTATATCATCAGTGTGTGTTTGTGCCTCAAGTGAAGCCTCGTTCACAGATGATTGATCTGCAAATAAATGAATATATCGACAATCCCGTTTACCTGATTCGCGCGGCAGCTTTTTAACATGATTGCTTTGAATTAGTTGTTCAAGTGACTTTTCAACATCATCAATACGAGCAAAGTCGGCAAGGCGGCTACTGCGTGTTTTTAATTCGCCAGGTGTTTGTGCGCCTCGCAATAATAATAAACAAATAATCGCCCTTTGCTGTTGATCAAATTGCAGGTGACTAAACTCAGTATTACAAAAACGATGATCGTATTTATTAACTCGCCCAGACAGCCCTTCATTTACAGTGACTAATCGCATACTGATTAATTCATCAACGGTTGTTTGAACTTGCTCTTCTGTATAATTAACAACTGGCGCGCGATTCGATTTTTGATTACAGGCATTTGTTAATGCATTTAACGATAAAGGGTAGTGCTCAGGTGTTGTGCTTTGTTTTTCTAATAAACAACCAATAACGCGTTGTTGCTCCATTGATAATTGCAATTGCATACCTTATCTCACCTAATAAATTCTATTTTTAGCTTACACTGTTATTTGCTTGTAAGCCATTGCTGGAGCTTAGAATGAAGAGTTGTGGCATTGAGGGGTTTAGTTAAATAGTCATCCATACCAGTGGCCAAACATTTGTCTTTATCACCCTGCATTGCATTTGCGGTAAGCGCTATTATTGTTATGTTTTTATTTACCTTGCCTGCTTTGCCTTCTCTGATGGCAATAGTTGCTTGGTAGCCATCCATCGTAGGCATTTGGCAATCCATCAATATTAATTGATAAGTGTTAGCTGGGTTTTGATTCAACGTTTCAACTGCCTCAGCACCATTTTCAGCAATCTCAAATGTCACGTTCAACTGTTTTAAAAAAGCAGCGGTAACAACTTGGTTAATTTTATTATCTTCTACTAATAAAACATGCGCCGCGAGTGTATCTGTCATAACCTCAGTGGCAGCAAGCGACTTTAGTTGTGTATCAACGTGTGTTTGCTCGATAGTGCTTTTTGCAGTCAGCGCATTTTGTAAATCAAAAGGGGTGAGTGGTTTAAATACGAGGGTTTCTTCGGTTAATGGTAAGGTCGCGTTTTTATTTGTATAACTCATGGGAGCCATAATAATTAAATGGCCGCTACTTCTTGCTAAAAACTGCTTAAGTGCGAGTGCTTGAGCTTCGTATAATGGTTCAAATAAAGCACTGTCAACGAGCACAATGTTTGGTGGGGTATCTTCATGGCTATTAATGTAGGCACTTATAGACAGGTAATCGCAGATCGTGCTGACCTTAGCCCCCCAGCGAGTTAATTGTTTTTTGGCAATAGTGGTATTGAGTAAGCAATCATCAATAACCCAAATACGCTTATTTTCAATTGCTTGATATGCTTCGTGCTCTTGAACTAATTGAGGGGTTATCTTTATAAAAAAGGAAAATGTACTGCCTTCATTTGGTGTACTACTCATACTCACTTTGCCACCCATGAGCTCACACAGCTGCTTTACAATAGCAAGACCCAGGCCTGTGCCACCATATTGGCGTGTGGTTGATGTGTCTGCTTGAGTAAATGAATCAAATAAATGGGGCTGTTTCTCTGCGCTGATTCCTATACCTGAGTCAGCGATTGCACATTCTAAAACTGTGGCGCCAAGTGTGTGGGCAATTTTAGCGGTTATCAATATTTCACCGTTTTGGGTGAATTTAACGGCATTACCAATTAAGTTACTTAAAATTTGACGTAATCTATTCGGATCGCTAATAAATTCGCTGCTGGTGATATGTGTTGCATCCAAAATTAACGTGGTGTTATTTTGCTCGGCTTTTAATGCAAATGACTCAACCACTTCACTCAGTAAGCGAGGTAAATTAAATTGAATATTTTCAATGTCTAACTTGCCAGCCTCTATTTTAGAAAAGTCTAAAATATCATTAATAATTCCTAACAATGACTCTGCAGATGATTGTGCAAGTTTAATATGATGCTTTTGTTGTTGATCTAATTGGGTTGCTTTAACAATATTAAGCATTCCCAACACCCCATTCATGGGTGTGCGAATTTCATGGCTCATACTGGCTAAAAACTCACTTTTTGCAATCACAGCTTGTTCTGCGGCTTCTTTTGCCTTGACTAGTTGTGCCTCTGTTTCTATACGTTGTTGGCTAGAGTAAAGACTGCCAATTAAAGCCCCTACAGCAATTAAAAAGCTTTCTTCATTATGGCTCCATGTTCTAACTATATCTTGCTCAGCACAAACTACTCCAATAGAGCCACTGCTTGCAGGAATAAGAACACACAGCATCGCCTTGATTGAAAACGGTTGAAGGTAGCTTTCTTTGATAGGGGCTAAGTAGGGATGTTGTTGAGCATCATCAACACAAAATATCGCTTTTCGTTCTATTGCGGTAAAAAAGTCAGGAATAGTTTCTTGCAGCCACGGAATATTATTTTCGCTACCTGAACGATTAAAACTCGCAAATTGAATTAGCTGGGTTCTTTGTTGATTAAACAATTTTATACTGGCGCAGTTTACCTCAAGGGCTTGGCAAATAGACTGCGTGATTAATTCTTTAGATTGGCTTAGTTTGCCATTTAATATTTCATCACTCACCGTTAAGGAGGCCAAGGTTTCGTTAAAACGAGCAATTTTACGATTTTCTAATTCTACTTTTTTACGGGCATCAATATTTTGTAATGAACCAAATATTCTTACACAACGGCCATTTTTATGTTCAGCTTCACCGTGAACAAGTGCCCATACAGACTGACCATTTGCATTGATCACTTCAAGCTCAGTTTCGTAACTTTCACCATGCTTAATTGCTCTTTCAACCAGTTTAGCGATTTTTTCTCTACTTTCACCTTCTTTAAAATAGTTTAAATTTTCTGACCATTTTGGTTGCTCATCTAATGGGTATTCAAATATTTTTTTAGTCATATCTGACCAAAACACGTGTTTTTTTTCTAAGTTAAACGACCATGCACCGACTTGTGCTAAATTACTCATCACCTCAAGCATTCTTTCGCTTTCTTGTTCACGGTTGAGTATTTTTAGATAAAACAAAAAGGCAGAAATGAGCAAGCCTAACACGGTTAAAATAATGAACCGTAAAGGCCAGATCGAAGAACTCACTGGTTGCCAGCCTTGCTTGGGTATAACATAAAGCTGCCAAACACCTCCTTGAAAGTTTAAAGTAAATTCTAGAGGGTCTTGATCAGTAATAGAGGGGTCACCGAAAAAAAACTCACCTTGCTTACCTAATCCATTACGTCCTTGTATTGCTATATTATAATTTTGCTGTAGTTCAATAATCCCCGAGTTTTCATAAACTTTTTCTATATCGAGTACCACTGAGAGCAATCCCCAAAAGGCGTTATTTTCTGGCAAGTATACTGGTACGCGCGCAATCAAGGCTTCGTTGCCTTGGACAAGCTGAAGTGGACCTGCCATCACGATCGTATTCGTGTCTCTTGCTTTAATGGCATCTTCGCGCTGTGCTTTATTTTCCAAAAAATTAAGACCTATCGCTTTTTCGTTACCTTTAAGCGGATGGGTCATTTTTATTACCATGTCTGGCGCCGCGCCAATGTTACGTAGCTCATTTGAGGTTTCAAAAAGTGGGGCTGCAATTTGTTCAAAGCGAGTTTGATCTAAGTTTGGCTCAGCGGCAACAGCAATAGCTAAGCCACGAATGAGTTGAATATTAGACACTAATACAGCTTCAAGTTGTGCTCTATAGGTACTTACCTGCGACAGAGTGCGTAATCGATAAGCATCTATCTCACGGTGATAATTGACGTGATCAAGCACCAAGCTGATAGTGATTATCAACACCAGCGATAATAAAAAAGTCAGCTTAGCGTTATTAATTCGGGTGCGTTTGTTTTTGCGCTGCGGGGACATAGAATGTAATTAAGTTGTTAATCAAGACAGGCTAACTATAGTCAATTTATCGAAGAAATAAAAATGGCGCAGTTAAAAATGCGCCATTTTATTTTTATAATTAGTAGTTTAGGTGTGGTTATGAGTCGCTAACTTCGCGCGCCCAATGCTGTTGCTTTGCAACGTGTAATTTGCGGTAACCATCAAGAAGTGCTGCATGCTTTTTAAAACCCTCAAGCGATAAGCCTGGGAAAGTTAAGCCGTTAAATAATTTACGACCTTCAGCAATTTCAATAGCAAGCGTGACATTGTCGCTACCAAACATTAAACCTAATGCATCTTGATAACTTGCATATTCGCGCTCGTCATCATATTTAATTTCAAGGATTGCTTTTAAGCAACGAAAGTGACGCATCGCTTCGTCGTTTACTTGGCCGGTATGCAAAATCCAATCAACCCAGTCAATAGCTTCTTCATTACCCGCCGCTAAGCATAAATGTGCTTTAAGCTCACCAATGCGTAGTGTGTGCCAAGGTGTATCGGCGTCGGTTGCTAAGCCAATGAATTCAGCTGCGCGAATAATATCGCTGTGGCCTGCTTCTTCGAGGTTGTCGTAAATTTCCATCCATTGTTCGCTATCGTACTGATCAAGCGATAAGAAGTCTTCACGGAATTTAGCGCCTTCATTATTGTTGCGCCAAATTAACTCATCTACTGGATAAATGTCTGACATACCAGGAACTAAAATACGACATGCATACACGTTTAAGTGGGTGTAATCCATAATATATATATCGTGACCCATGCTATGAATTAAATCAGTACAGAAGTTGTATTCTTGCTCAGTTGAACCACTAAAGTCCCAATGTACAAATTCAAAATCTGCTTCAGAGCGGAAAAAGTCATGTGAAATTAAACCGCTTGAATCAATAAAGTGCAGTTCAATGTTCTCAGGAGTAGCGACTTCGTCGTTATCAAATGTAGCAGGTTGGAATACGTCTAGTTGATCTAGGCGACGACCTTGCAGTAATTCAGTAACGGTACGCTCTAGCGCTACTTCAAATGAAGGGTGGGCACCAAAAGAAGCAAATACTGACCCATCAACAGGGTTTATAAGCGTGACACTCATTACTGGGTATTTACCGCCTAGTGATGCATCCGCAATGCGTAAATGGAAGCCATGGCTACGCAGCTCTTCACAAGCTTCATGAATTTTAGGGTATTGTTTTACCACCTCTTCAGGCACGATTGGCAAGCTGATACCTTCGGCAATAATGCGGTTTTTAATAGCGCGCTCAAATACTTCAGATAATCCCTGAACACGGGCTTCAAATTTAGTATTACCGGCACTCATACCATTAGAAACAAAAATATTACCAATCACATTCACCGGAATGTAAATGTCTTGGTTGTCGCGCTGACGAGTGTACGGTACAGAACAAATACCACGTTCGAAATTGCCAGAGTTAAAGTCATAAAGGTGTGATGCGGTTAATTCACGCTCTGGGTCAAAATAATCCCATAAGCTCTCATCCATAATACCCTGTGGTATTTCATCGTTTTCAACTTTAAACCATTTCTCGTTTGGATAATGAGTAAAGTCATCATTGGCAAATTCTTCGCCTAAGTAAAAATCAGCAAAAAAGTAGTTACAGCTTAAACGCTCAAAATATTCACCTAGCGCAGAGGCAATAGAGGCTTTATCAGTGGCACCTTTACCATTAGTAAACATCACACCGCAGTCGCTATCTTTTATATGAACTGAATAACAGTTTGCTACAGGGTTAAGCCACAGCGCTTCTTCAATATTAATATTTAGCGCTTTTAGCTTGTTTTGCATGGTAGAGATAGACGATTCTAAATCGCGGTCTTTACCTTTAATAAATGTTTTTTCAGTCATTTTTATCTCAACTAGGTCTGCACAATACATGAACTGTGTATTATCGTGGATTTTGATGTTTATTTCACCCTTTACCCGCTTTTCGTAGCGTTTTTAATAGAACGATTATGAATATATGCTAATAATAGTTTATTGAAATAGTTAAAGGGTATGTTTATGTTTAAAGTAATCAAACGGTTGCTATTGGTTGTTGTGGTTTTAGCACTCGCCAGTACTGCAATTGTTTACGGCGTTTTGACCTTAAGTTTGCCAGCCCTTGATGGTAAAGGCCGAAGCGATGCGGTAACACAGCCCGTTAAAGTCGCTCGTGATACGCTTGGCCAAGCCGTTATTACTGCAACTACTCGTCATGAGGCTGCCTATGGCTTAGGGTATGCGCATGGGCAAGACCGCTTTTTTCAAATGGATTTATTACGTCGTAATGCGGCCGGTGAGCTAAGCGAACTATTTGGTGAAGCCGCGCTTGGGCTTGATAAAAAAATGCGTTTTCACCAATTACGTAAACGCAGCCAAGCTATTTTAAAAACCCTCCCGAAGGCCGACAAACAGCTGCTACGCAGTTATGCCCAAGGTGTAAATGAAGGCCTTGCACAAGTAGGGTACCCAAGTTTTGAATATTTAATCACAGGGGCCGAGCAAAAGCCTTGGCAAAGTGAAGACAGTTTATTAGTTATTTTTAGCATGTACCTTGATTTACAGTCATCTACATTTGAGCGCGACCAAGCTTTAATTCAAATAGAGCAGCAGTACGGTGCTGAAATGGTAAGTTTTTTAACTCAGCCTAGCCAATATCAAGCCGCATTGGATGGCAGTCAGCTCGCTCTTTTGAATAACCCAATCCCCGAGCTTTTATCGCAACCAATCACCGCGATTAAACCCATTACCGCTAACTTAGAAGTGGGTAGTAATAATTGGGCGGTCACCTCAAATTTAACCAACACTCAGGCTGCGATGCTCTCTGATGATATGCATTTATCAATGGCTGTGCCGGTTATTTGGTATCGAGCCCAATTAAACTATTCATTAAATAATAAACCCATGCAGGTAACGGGTGTCTCGCTTCCGGGAGCGCCGGCGATTGTAGTAGGCACAAATAACAACGTTGCATGGGGGTTTACCAACGGGTATTTAGATACCGCCGATTGGATTGCGCTTAATAGCGATAGCAAAATGTGGCAAGTAGATGAGTCTATTGCATTACCCAGTGGCAAAGTAGAAAGTTACTCTCTTACGCTCAGTGAATACGGTCCGGTAAAATACATTAATGAAAAGCCTTATGCACTGAGCTGGGCTGCACATCAACCATACGCCGTTAATATGCAGCTATTACAGCTTGAGCAAGCACAGAGTGTTGATGATGCGCTTGATATTGCAAGTGACGTAGGCATTCCTGTGCAAAACCTGCTGGTGGTCGATGACCAAGGAAATGCAGCATGGAAAAATATGGGCGGCATACCTGCGCGAACAACACCTAGTGAATTAGCCGTAAAAGAAGAAGATTACTCCGCGCTTTGGCAGCAAAACGAAATCGATCGACCTTTTATTAAAAATCCTGAAAACGGGCGATTGTGGACAGGTAATTCTCGAGTGGTATCTGCTGATGATAACGTCCGTTTTGGTAATGGCGGCTATGCGCTTGGAGCACGTGCAACGCAAATTCGCGATAGGTTATTTGAAAAACAACGCTTTAATGAAAGTGATTTTTATCAGTTGCAGTTAGATAACCAAGCACGATTTTTAATGCCTTGGCATGCCTTATTGCTTGAGCAGTTAAAAAAGCAGCCCACGCGCTATAAAGATCATATAAATGCCCTCGAAAACTGGCAGCAATGCGCTTGCCCGCAATCAATAGGGTATACCTTAGTAAAGACGTATCGTGATGAACTGATTAATATTTTATTTAGCAGTATTGAGACAACACTCAACCAGCAAGATGGCACATTAAAATATGTGAAACGTGATTTAGAGCCTGCTGTTTGGCAGTTAATAAAGGCTCAGCCAACAAGTTGGGTTAATCCGCAGTTTACTAATTGGGAGCAGCAATTACAGGGCGCATTTGAGCAAACACTCACGCAGTTAACATCAAGGTTTGGTAGTAACATACAAAACTGGCAGTGGGGAAAAGTAAACGAATTAGCGATTGAGCACCCGTTTGCTAAACAAATGCCCATACTAAGTAAGTTACTTAACATGCCAACAGCGCCCGGGTTTGGTGACAGTTATATGCCAGCGGTGCAAAAACGTAGTTTTGGCGCATCACAGCGTTTTATTGTTCAGCCTGGGCACTTAAAGAATGCTATTTTAACGATTCCGGGTGGGCAATCAGGGCACCCACTTTCTGAATTTTACCGAGCTGGTTTTGATGAATATGTAAAAGGCAAGCACACGCCATTATTACCGCAAGCATTAATGCATCAAATTGAAATTGCACCAATGAACGACTAGCCTTGGATGCAAAGTGAGCTAAATAAGTAGTAATAACGTTTTATAACCCAGATAAAGCAATTATAGGAAAACAAAAATGAAAAAATTACTACCGGCATTAATCACCAGTTTACTGTTAAGCAATTATGCATTTGCGGATGAAAACCCTGTTACGGCTACACAATTAAGTGAACATGTTTACGTGTTATTTGGTCAAGGCGGTAACATTGCCGCAAGCGTGGGGGATGATGGCATTTATATTATTGACGATCAGTTTGCCAAGCTTTCCGACGATATAAAAAAAACCATTAGCGACTTAAAGCCAGGCAGTGCCGAGTTTGTAATTAATACCCATCATCATGGTGACCATACTGGTGGTAACGAGAACTTTGCCAAAGCGGGCGCACATGTGATTGCTCACGACAATGTGCACAAACGCTTAAAAGAAAAACATGGTGAGGGTTCTGATTACTTACCGCGTATTAGTTTTGGCCATGATTTAAAACTGCACTTTAACAATGAGCATGCGCATGTTGTGCACTACTCAAATGCACACACAGATGGCGACTCGGTTATCTTTTTTAGTAACGACAACATAGTGCACATGGGCGATATATATTTTAACTTTGGAAGCTTACCTTTTGTTGATGTAGATAGTGGCGGTAGTGTTGATGGTGTTTTAGCGGCGGTTGATGATGTGATCAAACAAATTGATGAAAAAACAACCGTTATTCCAGGGCATGGCCCGATAAGCGACCGTTCAGGGCTAATGACGTATCGTAAGCTGGTACAAAAAGCGAAAGATGTTATGCTTAATGCTATGCAAAACGATGCCAGTTTAGAGCAAGTCCTCAAAGCCGATCCATTATCAGAACTTGGCCTTGAATATGCAAACTGGTTACCAAAAGAGCGTGTAACCACCCTTTTTTATCGCAGTTTAAAGTAGCGCCTAGCGCGAACCATAACGCATAAACCTAATTAAGCTGAGCATTTGTTCAGCTTTTTTGATTTTTACGTGCCTAAAGGAGTTGTATATGTCGGCAGAAAAAACCCATCTTGAAATTTGTAATTTAAGCAGAGAACAATACCCACAAATTAAAACCTTGATGGACGAAGCGTACCCTGATTTAGGCGGCGCATGGCCAAGCCATACAATTTTTAGACTTATAGATCAGTTCCCTGAAGGGCAAATTGGTATTGTTGATGATGGCGTGCTGGTGGGTTTAGCGCTGAGTGTCCAAGTAGATTATGCACGTTTTTCAAACCCGCACACCTATGAAGATATTGCTGATGGCCATGACCGTGTATTTAGTGATACCACAGGTGACGCGCTATATGGTTTAGATGTTGCTATTAGTGAGCAGTACCGAGGCATGCGATTAGGGCGTCGTCTTTATGATGCCCGTAAAGAATTATGTCGCCAATATAACTTACGCGCTATTTTAGCGGGTGGCCGCATTCCGCGTTATTACAATCACAGCAACGATATGACGCCAATGGAATACATTGCCAAGGTGGATCAAAAAGAGATATACGATCCAATATTGAGCTTTCAATTAGCTAACGATTTTCAGGTAAAGCGTTTACTTAAAAAGTACCTTCCAGAGGATCAAGAATCAGTAGGTTATGCCACGTTACTTGAGTGGAATAACATTATGTTTGAGCCAACCGATACCGTTATTGAGTCGACTAAATCAATTGTACGTGTAGGGGCTGTGCAGTGGCAAATGCGCTGTGTTGAGTCGGTTGAAGAAATGCTTAAGCAAGTTGAATATTTTGTTGATACGGTGTCTGATTATAAAAGCGACTTTATTTTATTTCCGGAGTTCTTTAACGCGCCACTGATGGGGTTAACTGAGCAAAGTAATCAAACCGAAGCCATTCGTTATTTAGCTGAATACACTGAGACATTTAAAAACGCGATGTCGCGCATGGCAATTGAGTACAACGCGAATATTATCACCGGCTCTATGCCGCTTGCCGAGGGGGATAAAATCTATAACGTGAGTTACCTGTGCCACCGCAGTGGCAAAATAGATGAGCAACGTAAAATTCATATCACCCCGCATGAGCATAATGATTGGGTGATTCAAGGCGGTGATAAAATAGCGGTATTTGAAACCGATGCCGGTCGCGTAGGGATTCAAATTTGTTACGATGTAGAGTTTCCAGAGTTGTCGCGTATTTTAGCAACCCAAGGGCTTGATATTTTATTTGTGCCATTTTGGACCGACACCAAAAATAGTTATTTACGTGTTCGCCACTGTGCACAAGCGCGCGCTATTGAAAACGAATGTTATGTGGTTATCGCAGGTTCGGTGGGTAATTTACCCGAAGTAGAAAGTTTAGATGTACAGTACTCGCAATCTGCTGTTCTTACACCGTCTGACTTTTCATTTCCACACGATGCCACACTAAATGAGGCCACCACCAATACCGAAATGCTATTATTTAGCGACTTAGATATGGACAAGTTAAAAATACTTCACAGTGAAGGTACCGTGCGTAACTTAAAAGACCGCCGCAGTGATTTATATGAAGTGATATTGAAAAAGAGAGATGTTTAATGGCGTGGATGTACTTAATAATTGCAGGGTTACTTGAAATTGGTTGGCCAATAGGCTTAAAAATTTCTCAAACCCCTGAAACTCGTTGGCAAGGCATTGCAATTGCAATCGCGTTTATGGTCGCAAGTGGCTTTATGCTTTGGTTAGCGCAAAAGCAAATCTCTATGGGGACTTCTTATGCGGTATGGACGGGTATTGGCGCAGCAGGTACGTTTTTAGTTGGTATATTATTTTATGGTGATGCAGCCACTTTTGGCCGTATTGCTGGTGTATTAATGATTATTTGTGGTGTCATCACCTTAAAAATTAGTCATTAATTGTTAGATTAAAAAACAAGCGCAGATTTATACCTGCGCTTTTTTTAACTACTTGGCAGCATAACCAATATGGCAGCCACTGCAATCAGCACTAGCCCCGCACTGTCTTGGCGCTTTAGCGGCTGCTTTAGCCATAAAATAGAGATTAACATGGTAAAAAATACTTCTATTTGACCGAGCGTTTTTACATAGGCGACATGCTGTAAGCTCATGGCACTAAACCAGCCTACGGAACCTAAGCAGCTAAATACACTCACTGCACTTGTCATTTTCTTATATTGATACATCATTTTAAAGGTATGGCGCTCTTTTAAAGCAATGTATATACATAACATCAGTGTTTGCAAGCTAATAATCAGTAACAAAACCCACGCTGGTGCATAAGGAAAAGCTATACCCGAGCTTAAACTTGCTTCGCGGATCCATGACGATGACAACGCAAACGAAGTACCGCAAGCAAGCCCTGTTAAGGCGGTTTTTAAGCTAAAATGTTTCACATTCGCAATGCCGCTTAATAGCAATACAGCGAGTGCGCCAATAAATACACCAATCCAACCTAAAAATGAAAGCGCCGAACCAAAAAATAGTAACCCTAATATCGCCGCCATTAGCGCTTCGCTTTTAGCAAGGCCGGCGCCTACTGCAAAATTGTTCATTTTAAACAACTTCACCATGAGCCCTGTGGCAATAATTTGCACTATGCTGGCTCCAATAATATAGCTAATAAATAAAGGATTAAATGAAGGGAGAGGCGCATCTTGGTAATAATAAAGCGCATATAAATACAGCCCTGCAATAGGGCTTGCGACAATAAAGCGGGCTAGAGTAACGCCAGCAACGCTGACATGAGCGCTTAATTTGCTTTGCAGCGCATTACGCCATGACTGCATAAATGCGGCAAAAATAGTGAGTAAAATCCAAATCATCTTAAATAACATACAAAAAAGTGGAGAGCTAATTTAGCAGTACTCTGGCATTAAAGCGACCATCAAAAAGGCATAATGAATATTCATCACCTGCGACAATTTGCCACAGTGACGCACTGCTTAAATCGGCTATAGTGTGAGGGATGTTACTGCTAGCCGCCAGAGCCCAGGTTATTTATATTTGGCGGCTTTTTTCTATTTGCTGTGTTATTTTGGGTCATAAATAATAACTCGAGAATTATAATGACGATTTTATTGGTTTGCGCCTTAATTGCAGTGATCATGCCTTATGTTGCGAGAATCCCAGCTATTATAGAAATGAATAAGCTCGGTGGTTACGATAATAAACATCCGCGGCAACAACAAACACAACTTACAGGACTCGGAGCACGGGCGCTGGCTGCTCATCAAAACTGTTTTGAATCGTTAGCGGTTTTTGCCGTTGCTTTGGCTGCTGTATTAGGCACAAACAATGTTAATGCCGTAAGCGAAACTTTAGCGATGACGCATATTGTAGCGCGTATTTTATTTTGTACTTTTTATTATTTAAACCTCGATATTATTCGCTCGATCACTTGGCTGGTAGGAATAGGCACCGCTATTGGCATGATCGCCGTCAGTTTATAACGAGAATAAGCAAAAACCACAAAGCAAGCAGCCTAAAAGGGTGCTTGCTTTATAGTCTTAAACACCTATTCCCATTAATGCGATATGTTAACCCGCTCTATTAAATCACTTTTTGTAACTGTACTGTTGAGTGCAAAATCAAGTTGTATTAGTACGTTTTGTTGTCCCATTGATGAAGGTGTATATTGCCATTGCATAAGTGCTCTTTTTGCTTCTTTGTTAAAGACTGCTTCTGGTTCAGCTTTTACAACATTAATGTTAGCTGTTTTGCCTGCTGGGGTTATGTCGTATTTTAATACCACCGAACCGCTAATGCCTTGTTCCGCCGCTTGTTTTGGGTAAAGCGGTTCGATTCGCATTACGGGAGCGATAGATGTTTCTTTTTTAGCTGATGCTTCAGGTTGCTTTGCTACAGCTAAGCCACTGAGCAAGCTCGCAGCGATAAGTAACACGCTTCCTTTTGCTAGGCGCGAATGTGCGCCGTTATGTTTGATATTAGTAAGTCGTTGTAACATGGTTTTTTTATCTCCGTAGTGTGAATAAGCCATCAGACCCGCTGGCGCATTGGCAGCGCAGTTTATTAAGGCTTTGCTGTATAAAATTTGTTGCTGTGTGGTTTTATTGCTTAGTACCCGTTCATCACAAGTTAGCTCCTGCAAACGTCTACAGCTTGCGTAAGCCATCCAAGCCAGAGGGTTAAACCACAATAAAATTGTAGCCAGTAATAGCACCGCATTTATAAGGTTGTCTTTGCGCTTTATATGCACGTTTTCGTGCTCTAGAATAAGCGCCAGAGTAGTATTATCAAACTGAGTATTATAATTGTGCGGCAATACCAGTTTGCTATTAAAAACACCAATGACCATGGGCGTAGCCACCTGAGCACTGGTATAAGTTTTTACTCCGGTTATTACCTGCTTAAAGTTCGCTAATTCAGTGAGCTGTAGGCCTTTAACAAATCGGGTATGGGTAACAACAGCGGCAATTAATAAGACCGTGGTAATAATGACATACAGTAGCGCCCAACTAACACTTAAACCGTTTGTAAGTACCTGATTAGGCGTAATTAAATGGTAACTAATGCCGCTATTTTGCAGTGGCTTAATTGCACTAGGTAAATTAGCCAACAGAACTGATACAGGTATTAACCAAGCTAATTTATACACAAAGCGTGAACCAAGGGTTTTTAAGCCAAAGCGCTCCAGTAAAACAAACCCTGCAAACAACAGACTTAATAATAGCTGCTGCTCAATGAGCCAATTAAATCCTATTTGAATCGCCATGCTAACTCCTTACTTTTGATTCTTTTCCCAGTCATCAATGACTTTTTTAAGCTCGTTTATATCTTGCTGAGAGAGTTGCTCCGATTTAGCGAAGCCACTTACCAAAGGGGCAATACGACCACTAAAAAAGCGCTCTATGAAGTTCTTACTCTCTTTTAAAGTATAATCAGCACGCTTTATACAGGGGGTGTAAATATATTGGCGGCCGTCTTTTTCAAAGCTAAGCGCGCCTTTTTTTACTAAACGACCCAATAAGGTTTTAATGGTTTTTTCGTGCCATTGTTTATCGTCACTTAAACGCTCAATAATTTGGCTGGCTGTGGCGGGGTAGTTAATCCAGAGTGCATCCAGCACTTCAAATTCTGCTTTTGATAATTCGATCATTTTATTGCCTACAAGTGTAATCTTTTATTTAAGACTACGCCTGTAATCTATTTTTGCAAGTTTATTTTTTGTTTTTTAATCACGCTAAAGGAAGGGGATTAGTGTGAGCTTATTGGCTTAAAATATCGTTTTTGTTAATTTTTATAAAGTGGTTTTCTGGGAGGTTTAAATTATCTAATAGTAATTCACTGATCTGTACGCGGTATAAATCAATGACTGTGTAGCCACAGTAATGCGCCATTTTACGTATTTGCCTGTTGAGCCCTTGTTTTAAAACAATACTAAATTGATTACTCGCTATTTTAACTACTTCACAAGGTCGTGTTATTTGCTTATCAACGGGGACGCCTGCCGCCATTTTTTCACAAAAATGCGCGTCTAATGGTTTATTCACAGTGACTAAGTAGCGTTTAGGTTGATGAAAGTCTGGATGAATCAGTTGATTACAAAAGTCTCCGTCGTTGGTCAAGATAATTAAACCACGAGAATCTTTATCAAGGCGGCCAATAGGGTAAACACGGGTAAGTTGAGGCAGGTGATGAATAAGGCTGCTGGGGTCGTGATGATTGAGTTTACAGTCAATCCCTACCGGTTTGTGATAGGCAAAGTACACTAAATCGGCTGGGCCTTTAATGGCGTGACCATTAACGATAACACGGTCGTTTTCGTCCACATGATCAATATGATTAGCGGGGCGATTATTAACGATGACAACGCCTTCATCAATCAAGCGCGACGCTTGTTTTCGTGAGCAAATACCGGCATGAGCAATGTATTTAGCAAGTCGAATTTTTGTATCCATAATGCCGTGTAATTAAAAAATATTGATCGCGATTATAGCAAAGCTGCGTATTGATTACTTGGACAGTTAATTTAACAGTAGGTAGGTTACTATGGGTATTCAATTTTCAGAACTAAAAAAGCATCAGCCATTACAAAAAGTGGTTGTTCATTCACTGGAAATGGCCTTGTACCAAGTGTCTGTTGTCATTAATAATGTTGAATACTATGTACAAGAAAGTAATGGTGAATTTGTGAAGGCACTAAGCCCATTACATATTCAAAAACGCTTTGAAGATATCGCCTATGCACAAATGATGCTAAGGCACACCAGTGCTTATGATGAAATGTGTGGTCAACCAGAAAAAATTTCCAGTAATATGCTCGAAGTGCCCTTTGGGCAAAACAACCTGTTTTAATATCAGGTATTTGCTAATATAGGTCTATTTGGAATCATCCAATGTACCTATTACATCCCGATAATTCTGAGCAATTAAATCAAGCACTGCGCGCGCACATGCTTGAGTTTAATGCTCAGCACTTCGACGCACAGCGTCAACCTCTTGGCTTTAAATATCTCGATAAACAAGGTGAGTTAGTTGCAGGCATAAGCGGTCATGTGTTTGGTAACTGGTTGCTAATAAGCTGGCTATGGTGCGATGAATCTGCGCGGGGCAGTGGTTTGGCCGATTCGTTATTAATGTCATTAGAACACGCGGCGATTGAACAAGGCGCTGCTCAGGCTCAGCTTGACACCTTAGATTTTCAAGCCAAGCCTTTTTATGAAAAACGGGGTTACCAAGTTAAATATCAACTTGATAATTACCCACTTAATGGCACTCGTTACTTTATGGAAAAACCGCTAATAGTGGCTAAATAACGCTGATTGGAGCGTTATTTTTTTGCTGTTAATGGCGTACCATCAAAGGTAATACCTAAAAATGGGGTGGCTTCAGGCGCTAACATAAAGGTGCGAATATTCATGTGATCGTCTGCATCTGGGTTGTTTAGTACGTCTTCGCGATAAAATGCCCCAAAACAATCTAATGTATTTTGCTTACTAAGACCATTGAGCTTAGCAAACGCAAAAATTTTGCATGAACCGTTATTTTCACTCGCAGAGCTCAATAACCCATGGTTACTAAAACTGCACGCTGTAAAAGTATAATGCTCATCAATAACGGCCATAGTATCAGCAAAAGCAATGCTTTTAGGCTCATTCGCGAGCGTTGTTAAGTAGTTTGTGAGCGTCATACGCTGTCCTTGTTATTATAAGATATTGTTAAGTAATTACCCCTAACCTATCTTATGATTGATTTATATTCAATTGAGCCAATAAAACAAGCATAGTTTATTTACCAATTAAGTGGGTTAACGCATGAATGTTGGTTATTTCAATATCAGCAAGTCCTTTGTAGGCATAGGCTTGTGCTTGATTATTTAACCACACAGACTGGCAGCCAGCGTTATTAGCACCTTGCACATCGCTATCAAGGCTGTCACCTATGTGTAAAATTTCACTGTTGTTAATACGCAAATGTGTTGCAGCTTGATCAAATAAGGTCGTATGTGGTTTAGCTTTACCGTGCAAGCCAGCTTGCAGCACCAGTTCAAACTTATCTTTTAAATTAAAACGCTCAACCTCTACATTACCGTTAGTAATGGCAATTAATTTGTAGTGCTGGCTTAGTTTATCGAGCAATGTTAGTACGTCTTCGCTCACTTCAATATTACTGCGCGCATCAGCAAATGCTTGATAAGCACTGTGTGCATGATGCTCTACTTCATCGTCTTTAAAACCAAGCTCAGACAAAACTAAGCGTAGGGTATGTTTACGCCACTGAGTGACGTTATCAATGAGTTCAGGTTGGTGTTGAACAACTCGCTCACGGCATTGTTGCCAAAACTGTGGCCCCTGTTTTTTGTAGCCTGGCAGCGCATTTAAATAATCAATTTGCGCCTGAACGGCTGCGGTTATGATTGGGCGGTTGTCGTATAAGGTGTCGTCTAAGTCAAAGCTTAGTACAGAAAAAGGAGAAATTGCGCGATTAAATCGGATCATGGTTATTACCCTAATCGGTTCGTTTTTTAGCACGTGGATGGGTGTTGTCGTACACCTTAGCCAAGTGCTGAAAATCTAAATGAGTATAAACTTGGGTTGCAGATAAACTACTGTGGCCTAATAGCTCCTGTACTGCTCGTAAATCGCCAGACGATTCTAAAATATGCGACGCAAATGAGTGGCGTAATTTATGCGGATGCACTTGTGAGCTTATACCTTGTTTAATGCCCCATTCTTGCATTCGCAAACGGACTTGGCGCACAGAGATACGGTTTTTTTTACTACTTAAAAATACCGCGTGTTCGTCTGCGCCCATAAATAGCGGCCGAACCGCGAGCCATTTCTTTAATGCCTCAAGGGCCTTAGAGCCAACCGGTATTAGCCGTTCTTTTGCACCTTTACCACGTACCAGTATTTCACCATTACGGGCGTTTATATCCTGCATGTTAGCACCAACTAACTCGCTAATGCGCAGACCTGATGAATACATGAGTTCCATCATGGCTTTATCTCGAATGGCAAGTGGATCGTCATCGGGGATTTCGAGTAAACGTGCCATTTGGTCAACATCAAGATTTTTAGGTAAAGGCTTGGCAAATTTAGGGCCTTTTATCCCTTGCGCGGGGTTATGGTAATGCGGTTGCTCAGTAATATTTTTTGCTTTTAAAAACTTATATAAACTTCGAATGCAGCTTAGCTTTAAGCTGATTGTTCTGCCGCTCAGTTGCTTAGCGCGCAGCGCCATGCTGTAACGGCGAATGTGCTCACTTTGTACGGCAAACCAATTGTCGCATAGCTTATTAAAATACAAGGCGGCAAAACCTAATTGGCTAACATATTGATTGACGGTGTGCGCTGAATACTGGCGTTCAAATTTTAAGTAATCACTAAATAATGTAATGGGTGTACGCCAGCTATCGCTTAAGTCGCTAATATTTGGCGTGTCGTCGCTCATGCCAGTTCCAGTAACCGTATTTGTAATGAGCGTACAAAATCTAACACAAATAAGTTATCTTGTGAGGGCTCAAAGTGGTTCTCATCGTGGCTGCCAAAAGCCAAAATAGCATAAGGGTTAGTGGGTTCACCAATTAAATACAGGGCAGTCGATTGGGTATCATCATTAAAGAGTAAGTCGCGCTCTTGCTGATTTACCCGCCCTAAATAATGATTACTATCTGACAATCTATGCTTTACTAAGCCCTCAAACGTGCTGTCGTATCTTACGAGTTTGCACTCATTAATAGTCGGGCTCATGCAAATAATGTTGCGTAAGTTACTTGCCAAAGTATTAAAGTCATAATTGCTCCAAAGCTGACGATGGCATTGACTGAACAAGCGGTACACGAGTTCATTTTGCGTGGCATGCTTGGTCATCGTCTCGATTTGATGTTTTAACTGAGTATTATGTTCACGTAGTTGACGTTGCTGAATATGTACTAACGAAGTCGCCCCCTGAACTTGCTGTTGTAACTCAAGTTGCGCTAATAGCGCAGGTTGATTTATTAAAAAATCAGGGTGCTGTTGTAAGTAATCTATTACTTGCTGTTTAGTTAATTCACTCATAGTGCAACTTGCCCATCAAATACATGTTCAGCGGGGCCTGTCATACGCACTGGGTGGCCTTCGCCACTCCAGCGAACTTGTAAGCTACCGCCTGGTAAATCAACTTGCACTGTGCTGGTGAGCTTGTTTTGAATAAAGCCAATCACCATAGCGGCACACGCACCGGTACCACAAGCAAGTGTTTCGCTTACACCACGTTCCCACACTCTGAGTTTAATGTGTTCTTGAGAAATAACCTGCATAAAGCCAATATTTGCGCGCTGTGGAAAACGTTCATGATTTTCAAGCAACGGGCCAAGGGTACTCACTTGTGCCGTTTCAATGTCGTCTACTTCCATGACGCAATGCGGGTTACCCATAGAAACAGCACTACTAAAAACGGTATGTTCTTCTGCACGAATAATATAAGTCAGCTCACGTTTGGTTGCTTTAAGCGGGATTTTACTCGGCTCAAAATTAGGGTGTCCCATGTTAACCGTTACTTGGCCGTCTTTTTCAATATACAGGGTGAGGTTACCCGATTTAGTTGAAACGCTAATTTTATGTTTATTGGTTAAGCCTTTCATGCGCACAAAGCGGGCAAAGCAACGGGCGCCGTTACCACATTGTTCTACTTCGTGGCCGTCGGCATTAAAAATCCGATAGTGAAAATCGAGATCGGGTGAGTAAGGGGCTTCAACCATCAGTAATTGGTCAAACCCAATGCCGAAATGGCGATCGGCCAGCTTTTTGATTTGATCACGGGATAAAAAAACGTTTTGTGTAATATTATCAATCACAACAAAGTCGTTACCTAAGCCGTGCATTTTGGAAAAATTAACTAACATAGCGCTCTAATTCGGTTTTGCTCTGCGCTAATCATGCCACAGAGCAGCTAGGTAACAAAAACGTTTATGGTAAAATTTTCTCACCTTGGTACAGGCTCTCGATGGTTTCGCGTTCGCGAATAAGATGATGTTGCTCACCATCTACCATTATTTCGGCAACCCGTGGGCGTGAGTTATAATTTGAACTCATTGTAAAGCCGTATGCTCCAGCGCTACGCTGCACTAATAAGTCACCTTGTTTGAGTGCTAGAGGGCGGTCTTTACCTAAAAAGTCACCGGTTTCACACACCGGCCCAACTACATCATAGTTGTGGGTAGGTGTTTCGTCATCACGCACCGATACAGGAATAATTTTTTGCCACGCTTGATAAAGTGATGGGCGCAACATGTCGTTCATACCCGCATCAACAATCGCAAAGTACTTGTCTTGATTTTGCTTAATAAACTCAACCTGAGTCACTAAAATCCCAGCGTTGGCGGCAATAGCTCGCCCTGGTTCAAAAATCAGTTCAAGGTGGCGATAATTAGTAAGGCGCTGTGTTACTTGTGCTGCATACTCACTCGGGTGGGGAGGCTGTTCGTCGTTGTAGGTTACGCCAAGGCCTCCACCAATATCTAAATGGCTTAACTCAATACCTGCATTTTTTAACTCATCAATTAATGCCAGTAGTTTATCAAGCGCCTCTAAAAACGGTTTGGTTTGTGTCAGCTGTGAGCCAATGTGACAATCAACCCCAACTATATTTAAGCCAGGTAACGACGCAGCATGTTGGTACACACTTAACGCGGTTTCGATACCAATGCCAAATTTGTTTTCTTTTAGGCCAGTAGAAATATACGGGTGTGTTTTAGCATCAATATCAGGATTAACACGAATAGAAATTGGCGCGTCTAGATTAAGCTCACACGCTACTTCTGAAATGCGCTCAAGCTCTGAGATTGATTCAACGTTAAAACATTTAATACCTAATTCTAACGCATAAGCAATTTCGTCAGCGGTTTTAGCAACCCCAGAAAACACCACTTTATTGGCTGCGCCTCCCGCTTTGATGACCCGCGCGAGCTCGCCTTTTGAAACAATGTCAAAACCCGCACCAAGTCGCGCCAGTATATTTAATACTGCAATATTTGAATTTGCTTTAACGGCGTAGCACACTAGGCTTTTATGATCTTGAGCTGCATTGGCAAACGCTAAATAATGGCGTTCAAACGTCGCTCTTGAATACACATAACACGGTGTACCATAGTGCTGTGCAATCGTTGCTACGCTGACATCTTCAGCAAATAGTTGGTTGTTTTTATAATTAAAAAAATCCATTTACTGCTCCTGTTTTTGCTCAATAGGTGTTTGCTTGTTGGGGGTGTCTGTTGGCTGATTTTGTTCAGTAGGCTGCTCTGGTAAGTACAGCGGGCCGCTTTGACCACAGCCAGCTAACGCACACAACAAAACGGTGCTGATTAATAGTTGTTTTAATTGTAAGGTATATGTCGCTTTCATTAGATTAATACGGTTGCTGGCTTTATAATCGCAGAGTAACAGAATATCTAAAAAATGCAGCTATTCGCGGATGATTTTATTCCTGTTACACTAGCTGTACAAACATGCACCCATTATTTAGGCGTCTTGCCTGCAAAGGAAATTAACGATGACTGATCACGAATATCACCAGTTAGCAGAAGCTCTTATGTTCACAATTGAAGAACAAGTTGATGATTGTGAAGCAGATTTAGATTATGAATCGGCTCAAGGTATTTTAGAAATTATTTTTCCAGATCGCAGTAAAATTGTGATTAATAAGCAAGCACCGTTGCATCAAGTGTGGGTGGCAACAAAATTTAATGGTCACCATTTTGAAATGCGTGATGGTCAATGGATTGATAACCGCTCAGGCGCAGAGTTTTGGAGTTTCATCAATGAAGCGTCAACACGTCAAGCGGGTCAAGAAATTAAGTGGCAATCATCGCTATGAGTTTAGAGTTTGTTCAATACCCAGCTCAGGGGACGCATAAAGCCACGGTTATTTGGTTACATGGTTTGGGTGATTCAGGTAATGGTTTTGCCCCAGTAGCGCCACAGCTCGATTTACCCAGTGAACTAGGTGTGCGTTTTGTATTTCCGCATGCGCCTATGCAGGCTGTTACTATTAACGGCGGTATGCAGATGCGCTCATGGTATGACATTAAATCGATGGATTTAGACAAACGTGCAGATGAACAAGGGGTTAGGGAGTCTGCAGCAAAAGTTGAGCAATTAATAACGCAAGAAATTGCTAACGGCATACCGGCGAACAAAATTATTTTAGCGGGATTTTCACAAGGTGGCGTCATATCGCTACATTTAGCCCCGCGTTTAGAGCAAAAGCTTGCTGGCGTTATGGCACTATCAACCTATATGTGTGTGCCACATAAATTGGCTGATGAAGCAAAGCAAACACAGCTAAATATATTTATGGCTCATGGGAGCCAAGATGACGTTGTACCGCATAGCGCGGGTAGAAGTGCGTTTGAAGTATTATCAACGCATAACATGGATGTGAGTTGGCAAGAATACCCTATGGGGCATCAGGTTTGTACACAAGAGTTACAAGCTGTGCGCCAATGGTTAATTTCTCGCTTAAGTTAGTTTAGGAGCCGCTGAGGGTCAAAATGAGTCAAAAAATAGTAATAACAGCAAATGTAAAACGTGAACCACAGGTTAGCGAACCCAGCGTGAGCTATGAGTGGCATTGGCGTCGGATTGTGAGTATTTCTATGTTGGTGATTATGACCTCTGCAGCGGTTATTTACGGCCTGTCTAGCGCTGTGAATGCTGATCAAGGGGCGCCGCATCCTAATGAGCAGTTCGATTCTACTGAGCAACAAATAGCAATTGTGTCGTTAAGCGATGATACTGCAGCATCAGCAGAGAGTGAAAACGCAACAGATGCTGATGAGGAGCTGCTGAGCAGTGTCGCAATTGCAGCACCTAAAATCCTTTCCCCAGATGAGCAAAAACCAGCTCCTATTACCGAACAAGTAACAACAGAGCCTGAAGTTCAACAAAGTATTATTGAGCAAGAAGTAGAGCCAACGCTCACTGCTGAGCCTGAAGAAGCAGCCATGGCTGCAACAGATAACCAAACGCCTGAAACCGAAACGGCCAGTGAAAAACAGGCTGAGCAAAAAGTATTTGCTGAATCAGCACAAGTTGCGAGTGTGGCCATTGGTGCCAAAATAGATACCGCTACTATTAGCCGAGCCGTATTGACGCGCAGTGTGAGTAATCGTGAACCAACCAATGTATTTGCCGCCGATGTGCGTTTAGGCCAATTTGAAGAATCATTGTCATTTTTTAGTGAGCTTAAAAACTTACAAGGTCAGCAGGTAAAGCATATTTGGTTATTTGAAGGCGAAGTGATGGCGGAAGTGTCGCTCAAAGTTACTTCTCCGCGCTACCGAACTTACTCAACTAAAAATATTATGGATTCCCAGTTAGGGAATTGGCGCGTTGATGTGGTTGATGAGCGAGGTTTACTCATTGCGCAAAAAGAATTTAGAATTTTAGCTGATTAAATCGCCCTCAGATAGAACAGGTTTTAATCCTGGAAGGTCAACAGACCCCAGTAATTATTGATGGATATTTTATGACTGAAAAAACAAAGTTAGTTCGCATTGCTACTCGTAAAAGTGCATTGGCACTGTGGCAGGCTGAATTTGTAAAAGCGCAGCTAGAGCATTTTCACGATGACGTGCGTGTAGAGCTGGTGCCTATGTCGACTCAAGGTGACATTATTTTAGATACACCACTGGCTAAAATTGGTGGTAAAGGCTTATTTGTAAAAGAACTAGAACAAGCCATGCTTGATGGGCGAGCAGACATTGCAGTGCATTCAATGAAAGACGTGCCAGTCGAATTTCCAGATGATTTAGAGTTACACGTTATTTGTGAGCGTGAAGACCCGCGTGACGCGTTTGTCTCAAATAATTTTGCCAATATTGATGCGTTACCGCAAGGCGCCATTGTTGGCACCTCAAGTTTACGTCGCCAATGCCAAATCAGAGCGTTGCGTCCAGATTTAGAAATTCGTGACTTACGTGGCAATGTAAATACACGTTTAGCAAAGCTTGATAGTGGTCAATACGATGCGATTATACTCGCAGCGGCTGGGCTAATTCGTTTAGAAATGGGTGAACGTATTCGTGACTTTATTGAGCCAGAAGTGTCGTTACCTGCTAATGGTCAAGGTGCTGTCGGTATTGAATGCCGTATAAATGATGAAGTTACTAAAGCCTTATTAGCTCCGCTGGAGCACAGTGAAACTCGTATTCGTGTTAATGCCGAGCGCGCAATGAACCGCCACTTAGAAGGGGGCTGCCAAGTTCCGATTGGTGCTTATGCATTGGTTGATGGTGAGCAAGTGCATTTACGTGGTTTAGTTGGGGCGATTGATGGCAGCGAAATTTTACGCGATGAAATTAGTGGGCATGTTGATGATGCGGAAAAATTAGGAGTTGAGCTGGCTAAAAAACTCTTAGCACAAGGCGCAGATAAAATCCTTGCTGACGTATATCGAGACGCATAATGAAACACATCTTGATAACTCGGCCCGAAGGAAAAGGCGCAGCCCTTGCACAGCAACTTGAGCAAGCGGGTTATCAAGCGTCTTTATGTCCTGTTCTAAAAATAACGTATTTAACCCCAACCAGCGTTGAGCTAAGCCCGTTGGTTAATGCCGACAAAATTATTTTTGTTTCGCAAGATGCAGTACATGCACTGAGTGCGCTTAAGCCTGCAATTAACACCAAAGCGCAGTTTTATGGTGTTGGCCAACAAACTGCCGACACCATTTATGAAGTATTTGGTGTACGTGCTGCTTTGCCAAAACAACATGATTCTGAGGGGTTGCTGGCGCTTAAGTCATTGGCTGAGGTTGATGGCAGTAATATCGTGTTGGTTAAAGGCATTGGTGGGCGGCCTGAGATAGCAAAAACCTTAAAACAACGCGGTGCTTTTTTAAATAATTGTGTGGTGTATCAGCGCGAGCCGGTAGCGCAACAATCCGCTGACTGGATAGACCACTGGCAAAGCCAGAATGTACACGGTATAGTCATTACTAGTAATGCCGCCGTTGATGCCATTTTTAATACCCTTACCGCGGCGCAACTAACATGGTTACAACAGTGCGAATTTTATGTTGCCAGTGAGCGTATTGGCGATTATTTACAACAGCAAAAAATAAATTCGACACATATACATACTGCGGCAGGGGCTAGCGACCACGCTATGTTTGCCTGCATTAATCAGCAAGGTAGCAAAATGAGTGAACAGTCAGCGACGTCAAAAGTAGAAAAAGCAGCAGCGCAACCAATAGCCAATAACACGTCTAATACCGCTAAAAACGACACTGCAAAAGCCAATAATCAAACGCAAAATAATACCCATAAAGTGAGTAAGGTGGGGAGTTTAGCGTTGGTGATTTCGTTACTTGTTGCCAGTGGCGTGGGTTATGAGTTTTATCAAAAGCTCAATGCCGGTAAAGTGCAAAATTTAGCGGTTAATGCATTATCAGAGCAAAATAAGATATTGCAGCAAGAGCTGCAAGCGCTTAAGTCTGAGCAACTCAGTCTTCAGCAAGCGTTACAAAAGAGCGAAGAGCAAACTGCTATGGCGCTTAATGAAAACTCTGTAAAAAATCAGCAAGCATTAAAAGCAGCACTGCAAAAAGTGCAGCAAAGTGGTAACACATTAAACCCACAAGAAGTGACCAGCTTACAACGCATGGCTGAATTTAAATTGTGGGCTGAACAAGATTATCAAGGCACAAGTGCAGTGCTTAAACGTTTAGATTCACTTTTAAGCGACCACCCAGGCACGCTTGAATTGCGCCAAGCAATTATACAAGACATACAAACGCTCGATAGCATTAAACCCGTTGCGACAGAGGCGATTTACTTACAGTTAAATAGTGTTAGAGATCGTATCGATAACTTGGTATTTAATGCGGTTAATTTGCCAGAAGAAGCGTCAGTAACTGACGAAAACGCGCTCTCTGAAAATATGAGTGATTGGCAGCAAAATATCCGAAATAGCTGGAATAAAATAGTTGATAGCTTTATTACAATTCGCCATCACGAAGGGGTATTAATAGAGCCGCTATTAACTGATAGAGAGCGCCACCTGATTAATCAGCGCATAAAGCTCAATATTACTCAGGCGCAAGATGCACTAATGAGCAAGCAAGCCAGCATCTATTTTAGCGCCTTAAACGACACAAAACGTTTAGTTACTGAATACTTTAAGCAAGATGATAATGCCACAAAAGTGGTACTACAAACTTTAGTAAACCTTGAAAAAGAGCCGCTTAACTTTAACCCTGAGGTGACATTGCAAAGTACTCAGCAAGTTAAGGAGTGGGCACAATGATAGGGTTGATCATTTTTATTGTCGCTATTGTATTGGTATTAGCGATCACTCCTTTCGTGTTAGATGAAAAAGGCTATGTACTGATTTCATTTAATAACACCACCATAGAAGGTACGATTGTTTCGTTTTGTATTATGGCGGCACTGAGCGCAGCAGCTTTGTATTTAACTTACAAACTCGTACGCTACTGTTTATCTATTTACAGAAATACCAAACATGGATTTTTTGCTCGCAGCCAAGAGCGCAAGCATGCAGCTATAGAGCAAGCACTTTGGAGTTTGATTAATGACGATTACGCGCAAGTGGAAAGCGCGTTATCAAGTAACAGTGTGCCAGCTAAATTTTTAGACATACGTTTGGCGTTACTAGCAAAAGCTGCACTGGCAAATAATCAACCCGATAAAGCGCTGGAATACTTGTTTGAAATAAGCCCTGAGCAGCAACTAAAAGTGGCTAAACTATGGTTAGCCAGTGGCGACAGCAGTGTTATTGAACCGCAAATACGGATGGCGGCTGAATCTAAAAAAGCCACGGTACTTGAGCTTAAACTGTACACTGAAGTGTTGGTGCAACAGCAGCACTTTAAAATATTAGAAGACTTTTTACCGCGCTTATTACGTAAAGATGCATTGAGCGATAAGCAGTGGCAGCAGGTGTTTTTAGCTTATTTTGCTGCTCAAGCGAGTGATGAGCTAACCAGTAAGTACCAGCAATTAGGTAAGAAATTGCAAGCACATGCGCACACTGCGTACTTAACTCAAATGGCAAAAACAGGGCAGTTGGCGAGTATTGAAAACGAGTTAAATAAAATGCTCAAACACGCTAAGCACCACACTGAACTTGCCGACATTTTACGTGAAGCTGCGCCAAGTAATGCTTACAAGCTGCAATCAAGCATTCAAGAACGGTTGAAAAAAGACGAGCACAATAACGCGTTATTATTAGCGCTGGCGTGTTTAGCGAATGCCCAAGGTGATTATGATTTAGCTGCACGAGTATTCGACAAAGCGCTTAATAGTGATAACAAATCACAGTATCGACAACAAGCTATACTAAGCTATAAACACAGCGCACAATTAGATAAGGCGCTTGTGCTCTATCAATAATGGATTATATTTTATAAATCAATAATTAAAAGCGCAGGAGCGAAGGCTATGAAAAATGTGTTTACACTCTCTTTTAGTCTTGCATGCGCTTATTTTTTTACTGGTTATCTTAGTAATTTATTACTCGCAGTTGACGGTTATGCCGTGGCTTCTTGGCCACCTGCAGGCATTGCACTAGCCAGTTTTTTATTATGGCGCCATCGCGCTTACTTAGGCATTATTGCTGGTTCTTTACTGATTAATTTAATTCATTTAGACCATGTTACAGATATTTTAAACTGGCAAATTTTGTTACATGCAGTGGGCCTCAGCTTCGCTGCTTTTTTGCAAGCATGGCTTGGCGCGCAAATAATTACAAAAGTAATAAAAGCCCCTCTAGACCTTTCATCGTTAAAATTAAGTATTCAAAGCTTAGTAATTGCAGGTCCTGTCTGCTGTGTTATAGGCGCTATTGCTGGCACGAGTTTATTAGTATTTAACCAGATCATCCCTGCTGCGAATGCGCTGGATAATTTTACTACTTGGTGGATAGGTGACAGCATTGGCGTATTAATTTTTACCCCATTGCTATTAGCTGTATTTCACTATTCTGAAATGCGCCATCGACTACAAGTTATTGTTCCTGCATTACTTATTTATGCGATTATTAGTATTAGTTTTTATGGTGCAGCGAGTGTAAAAAAACAAAAAGACACTCAAAAGCAAGAAACGAAAGTGCTTGCGACTCAAAGCGCTATAAATCAAAAGTTAGATGAGATCATTGCGCATCTATCTTTATTAAGTGGTTTTTTAGCAAATAGTGAAGACGTTAGTTTTAGTGAGTTTACGCAGTTTACAGCTAAACAATTAAGCTACAGTGAAGAAATACTTGCTTTTAAATGGGTTCCTGCGATTACTGATGATTCTCGTGCCGAGTATCAATCATGGATTGAGCAAGTTGATAGCGAAAACCCGTTTATCAAACAAAAATCAGCGAATGGGCAATGGCAAAAAGCCCCCTATCGAGAGCTCTATTACCCCGTAAAATATATAAACCCACTTAGGGGAATGAAAGATATTGTTGGGTTTGATTTAGGTTCAAACGAGCAAGTACGCACAGCACTCACTAAATCTAAAGTACTTAATGAATTGGTGATCAGTGAACCGACAGCACTGATACCGAATAACGATGGATTAAGTGTACTCTTTATGTATCCCGTTTTTGGAAATGTGGTAACAGAAGGCGATTTTAAAGGATTTGTTGTTGCCGTGGTTAGCTTAGCTAAACTTTCTAAGTCGCTGTCGTTTGACTCTAATGAGCGTATTGCGATTAGTTTTTTTGATATTAATAATGCTGAAAAACAGCAGGCACTTTATATTGCAGAGCATCATTCTATGGTGTTACTAAAAAAATATCAGTTGTTAATTGGTCAGCGAATGTGGCGCGTTGAGCTGCATCAACCCGTTTTAAAATCATCGTGGTTCATATACTGGCTAGCGCAAATAGTGGGTATGTTATTTGTGTGGTTGTTGATTATATTTTTGATCTCTGTGACGGCTACCAATATTCGGATTCGCGAACAAGTGGCAAAGCAAACACTCACGCTACGCCAAGAAAAACAAAAGGCCGATGAAGCCAGTGCTATAAAAAGTCAGTTTT
Organism: Pseudoalteromonas sp. APC 3495; assembly: GCF_030407645.1. Classification (NCBI taxonomy): domain Bacteria; kingdom Pseudomonadati; phylum Pseudomonadota; class Gammaproteobacteria; order Alteromonadales; family Pseudoalteromonadaceae; genus Pseudoalteromonas; species Pseudoalteromonas sp. APC 3495. The sequence goes on from NZ_JASDDA010000012.1 coordinate 62,285, forward strand.
TAGCCAACATGAGTCATGAAATACGCACGCCAATAAATGGCATAAAGGGTATGCACTATCTAGCGCTACAACAACAGGATTGGCAGCAAGCAAAAGGCTATATAGAGCAAGCTGATGGTGCTCTAAGTGTATTATTAAGAGTGTTAAACGATGTACTCGACTTTTCTAAAATGGAAGCCGGTAAACTTGAGTTAATGCAAGAGCCTGTGAACCTCAAGCAATTAGCCGAGGACATCGTCGGTTTAATGCGATTTGAGGTGGAGAGTAAATCGCTTTCTTTAAAATTAGAGTATGACAGCGATGCGCATTTAATTCTCAATACCGATCCTATTCGTTTAAAGCAAATTCTGCTTAATTTATTAAATAATGCAGTAAAATTTACCGCAAAGGGCTGTATTACGTTAAAGATTTGGCAATCATCAAAAATGACATATTTTAGTGTTAACGATACCGGGATTGGCATTAGCTCTGCAGCTCAAAAACAGCTTTTTAAACCCTTTTCTCAAGCAGATAGCTCAACGTCACGTCAGTACGGTGGTACTGGTTTAGGTTTGAGTATTTGTAAAAAATTGGTCGAATTGATGGGAGGGGCTATTGATTTAAAAAGCAGTGAGGGGCATGGATCTACGTTTACTTTTAGCTTACCAGTTCATTCATCGCTGCCAAAAGCCAAATACAGTGCTGATGCTTTATCAAAAATTGATGTGAGTAATATTTCTTTAGAAAAATATCAATTACTTATAGTGGAAGACAACCCATTAAACCAACATGTTGTAAGTGCTATTTTAGAAACTAAACACGGTATTGCTGATATCGCAAATGATGGCTTAGAAGCGATTGCGATGCTTAGCGAAAAAAACTACGACCTAGTATTAATGGATATTCAAATGCCTAATATGGATGGTTTACAAGCAACAAAAGTGATTCGTAATGAGTTAGGTTTTTTTGATTTACCTATTATTGGTTTATCCGCCAACGCTCACGAACAAGACGCTCAAAAAGCGATTGCCTCTGGAATGGATAGCTACATGACCAAGCCTATTGAAGCTGATGAGCTATTTAAAACGCTTTGGTATTATTTATCTCGCTTAGATAAGTAACACGTATTTTTGTACAAAAGGCAGACATAAGACCTCCAAGCGCCATTTTAAATATTCTACACTTGAAATATTACTGTACCTGCGTATCATTCGCGCAATTTTAACTCAACCGAGTAGCTACTATGATTAATAGAAAAATACCTTTGCTAGATATTCACCGTCACTTAGATGGGAATGTACGCGCGCAAACCATACTAGAACTTGGTCGTCAGTTTAATATAGCTTTACCAGCAGATAATGTTGAGGCACTTATTCCTCATGTTCAAGTTATTGATCCTGAGCCAAACCTAATGGCTTTTTTACAAAAGCTTGATTGGGGGGTCACGGTACTGGGTGATTACGATGCCTGTAGACGAATTGCAATAGAAAACATTGAAGATGCACAAGCGCAAGGCCTTGATTACGTAGAGCTACGTTTTAGCCCTTACTACATGGCACAAAGCCAAGGTTTACATCCTCAGGGCGTTGTTGAAGCCGTGGTCGATGGTATTAAAAGTGCAACAAAAGATGCTGATATTAAAGCAAACTTAATTGGTATTTTATCTCGTACTTACGGTGTTAAAACCTGTCAACACGAGCTGGATGCTTTACTTGCTTTTAAAAATGATTTGGTCGCGGTTGATTTAGCGGGTGACGAAATTGGTTACCCTGGTGAACTGTTTGTTGATCACTTTAAACAAGTACGCGATGCATATTTAGCGGTTACTGTGCATGCTGGCGAAGCATTGGGTGCTGCAAGTATTTGGCAAGCATTAAACGAGCTTGGCGCAAGCAGAATAGGGCATGGCGTTAAAGCGATTGAAGACTCAACGCTAATGGATTATTTACGTGATAACCGTATTGGTATTGAATCGTGCTTAACCAGTAATATTCAAACCAGCACAGTGAATGATTTAACTAAGCATCCGCTTAAACAGTTTTTAGATCATGGCATTTTGGCCAGCATTAATACCGATGATCCGGCTGTTGAAGGGATTGAAATTGAGTACGAATACACAACTGCAGCGCCACAAGCTGGTTTATCGCAAGCTGATATGGAAAAAGCGCAAGCCAATGCACTTGAGATTGCGTATTTAAGTGATGCAGATAAACAGGCACTCAAAACCAAAGTCGCACAGCGTTAATCACCTGTACTATAAAAAAATGCCACTGTTTACAGTGGCATTTTTGTTTATATGTGAGTTTGACAGCTAACGTAATTATCATAAAGTGCTTTTAAAATATCGGCACGGCTGATCATGCCAACTACAACGTCACCATCAACCACAGGGTAATTCTTTGGCTTACCGGGTTGCATTTGTTCTGCTAATTCCATGATATTGGTATCACCGCTGACCGTCACAACTTCTGTTTGCATCAACTGCGATACTTTTACCATACCGTCACAAAAATAACTGCTTTGCATTAGGGGTTTAAGAAGCTCTTGCTCAGAAATAAAACCTACTAGCAACTTGTTATCGTCAAATACTGGGGCACCAAGCAATTTAAATTTTTGTAGTTCTGCAATGGCGGTCGTCATTTCTGTATTAGGGGTGATATGAGGCAACTTGTGTTGCATAAAATCTTTTACTTTTGTATTTAGCATTTAGGTTTCTCCCGCTGAATGTTCTATACAAAGTATGGTTTATAGATTGGATTTTAGGAAATTGTTTATGTTGATGAGTTTAATAGGTAATAACAATCATCGCAGCGGTAATGGCGGGCAATAAAAACAATTAAGGCACCCTAAGGTGCCTTAAAAATGATGCATTTTCTGTTATTTTATAAAAGCAAATGCATCCGCGTACATGTTTTCGCGAATGGCACCGTGGCTAATAAAGTCATCGCGCACTATGCCTATCATGTCAAAACGACCTGCCATGTAAATATCGTAAGGTTCAAGCGAGATGATATCGTCCATTACCGTTTTATGCACATAACCAGTATGGCCAGTCCAGCTGTCAGTAGGATTTTCTACCACAGGAATAAATTCGAAGTGCTTATGACTATCTGCCCAAGCTTTCATTTCGCTGTGTGCATACAGCGCAGACTCTTCTTTAACACCCCAATAAAATAGCACTGGGCGCTGACAATTTATTTCAGCAAGGTGATCGGCCATTGATTTTGCGTAAGAGAAGCCTGTGCCGCCAGCAAGTAAAATAATGGGGCGCTCGCACTGCAAACGTAGTTGAGAAACACCTAAGCCCGCTTCAATAGTCACTGTTTGATTATTATTGTGGGCACTACGAAGGTGCTCTAGCGATTGCATAGCATATGAGTCAGCAACTGAAGCACCAATATGTAATTCTAAAGCATCCGTTTGTGAAGGACGGCTTGCAATTGAAAACGCACGTTTATCTTTTTCACCTAAAACCAATTGTAAATATTGGCCAGCTTCAAATGTGACGGGTTGCTGCGGCTTTAAAATAACTTTATGAACAAATTCTGTTAGTGGACTGATAGAAACAACGTCAGCGTGTAATGTTTGCATGTTTTACCTTAAATTAGCGGATACGCACTTTATTTGAGCAATAGTAGCATATCCGCAGGGTGAGTTTATAGCCTAGACCAAAGTCGTTAAAGAATACCTAGGCTATCCCAAAGTTCATCAACGCGATCTTTAGTGGCTTGATCCATAACAATAGGTTCGCCCCACTCACGGGTTGTTTCGCCAGGCCATTTGTTGGTTGCATCCATGCCCATTTTTGAACCAAGGCCAGAGACAGGCGATGCAAAGTCTAAATAGTCTATTGGCGTGTTTTCAATTAACGTGGTGTCGCGTGCAGGATCCATACGGGTGGTAATAGCCCATATTACATCGTTCCAATCTCGGGCGTTAATGTCATCATCGCAGACAATAACAAATTTAGTGTACATAAACTGTCTTAGGAATGACCAAACCCCCATCATTACGCGCTTGGCGTGCCCGGGGTATTGTTTTTTCATCGTAACCACGGCCATACGGTACGAGCAGCCCTCTGGCGGTAAATAAAAATCAACGATTTCTGGAAACTGTTTTTGTAAAATTGGCACAAATACTTCGTTTAAAGCCACCCCTAAAATAGCTGGCTCATCAGGCGGACGACCCGTAAAGGTACTGTGATAAATAGGGTCTTTACGATGAGTAATATGAGTGACTGTCATAACGGGAAAGTCATCGACTTCATTATAGTAACCCGTATGGTCGCCATAAGGGCCTTCAGGTGCCATTTCACCTGGCATAATATGCCCTTCAAGCACGATTTCTGCGCTGGCCGGTACTTGTAAATCATTCGAAATAGACTTAACCACTTCCGTTTTACTGCCACGCAATAAACCGGCAAAAGCATATTCGCTTAATGTATCGGGGACCGGTGTAACCGCCCCTAAAATTGTGGCAGGATCAGCCCCTAATGCCACTGATACCGGATACGGCTCACCAGGGTGTTCTTTGCACCACTCTTGAAAATCAAGCGCGCCACCACGATGAGATAACCAACGCATAATAATTTTATTTTTGCCAAGTAACTGCTGACGATAAATCCCTAAATTTTGACGCTTTTTATAAGGCCCTTTGGTAACGGTTAAACCCCAAGTAATTAAAGGCGCAGCATCACCAGGCCAGCAATGCTGAATAGGAAGCTTGGTTAAATCAACATCGTCACCTTGTAAAATAACTTGTTGGCAAGGCGCTTTTTTTACTTCTTTGGCTGGCATATTAAGGACTTGCTTAAATACCGGAATTTGTCCAAGGGCTTCTTTAATGCCTTTTGGTGGCTCTGGCTCTTTTAAAAATGCCAATAACTTACCAACTTCACGTAATTCACTGACATCTTCTTGGCCCATGCCCATTGCTACACGCTTAGGTGTACCAAATAAGTTAGCTAGAACAGGCATGTCATACCCTTTCGGGTTTTCAAATAATAAAGCGGGGCCTTTAGCACGCAGTGTGCGATCGGCAATTTCGGTCATCTCAAGATACGGGTCGATTTCTTGGCTGATGCGTTTTAATTCGCCTCGTTTTTCAAGTAAATCGATAAAATCGCGTAGATCTTTGTATTTCATTGTGGGCCGTTACTTAGCAAAAAGTTAAAAGTATTATACCCAGTTCATGCAAGCCAAGTCATTACTTGCACTTAAAACTTAAAGCGCTCTACCGCACCTTTTAAAGAGTGTGCAAGTTGGTTAACATCTTCACTTTCGCTTGCTAGGGTCGTCGCATTGTCGGCATTTAAGGTGGCATGATCGGTTACCTTAGCCATTATTTGTTGGATATCAGTGCTGTTTGCAAGTTGTTCATGCGATGCATGGGCAATGTCTTTGCTCATTGCATTGACCGATACTAACGTGCTTTTGATACGCTCAACGGCTGCATTTAGTTCAGTACTGTTTTCAACACAATGTTTGGCTTGTTGTTGACCATCATTTATTTCAGCTTGGGTAGACTGAGTATGTTGTTGTAGTGTGTTGATCATGGTGGTTATTTCGCTAGTGGAGCTTTGTGTTCGTGCTGCGAGCGAACGCACTTCATCGGCCACTACGGCAAATCCTCGACCATGTTCACCGGCTCTTGCTGCTTCAATGGCCGCATTAAGCGCTAGCAAATTGGTTTGCTCTGCAATACTGCTAATCGTATCAACAATAGCGCCAATCAGTTTGGTGTATTGTGCAAGCTCTTCGGTGCTGCTAACTGCTTTATCTAGGCGGCTTAAAAGAGATTCAATACTTTGGCTATTGTTGTTTGCAATGTCATTGACATCATTTGCAAACTGCGAGGCATTCGTTATTTCATTTGAGGTACTCTGCGCTTGTTCGTAAACGGCTTGTGAGCTTTGTAGCATACGTTGCGCTAATGAGGTTGCTTGTGCGCTGCGTTCCAGCTGTTGCTTAGCAACGATGGTCATTTGTTGCCCTTTTTCACTGGTTTGAATGGCTGAATTATCGAGTTCGTAGGCGTCGTTACTGATCCCTTTTATTAGGTGAGTTAAATCATCACAAAGCTTATTGGTATTATGCAGTAGGGTACCAAATTCGTCTTTACTTAGAGGATTACTACGCTGTGAAAAGTCACCTGAGGCTATACGTGCGAGTTCTTTATTCACCTTTTTAAGTGGTTTTAGCATGGCGTTAGTAGTAAACACTGAAATAATAACCAGCAAAACAATTAAAACAAAAGCAATAATAATAGCTAAGCTAGAGCCGGTATTGATTGCTGACTTAGCGCTCTCTTGCAGGGAGTCAAAGCGCGTGTCTGCAAGTTTATTAAGCTCAATTAGCTGATTTTCTATAATGATAAAGGCATGTTGAAAACTTTCAAACCGCTGATCAACCTTGTCTTTGCTATTGAGTACAGTGTTCTGCAATGCATACAGCCCATCAGGATTATTTAATAGGCTGCTTAAATCGTTAAACGCCGCTATTAACTCATTGGCGTTGAGCTTATTTGCAATAGGAGAGGCTTGTTGCTCTAAATAACTAAGATTAGATTGAATATTATCGAGTAAAAAAGAAGTGTCCTGTTGGTGGGCATTGATATCTTCAGAGGTGGTTACTTGCCCAATGCCTTTGACATTATTGTTTAGAGTAAATAATAAATCATCAATTCGAGTCGCTGTGCCAAAAACTGCATTTAAAAGCGATTGCTGGTTGCCCGCTACGTTTATAAGCTCTATATCAAGTAATTGGTTACTCAGATCGCGAAGCTGTTCATTAAAGGTAACTGTCAGTGCTGCGGCGGTACTTTGCGCCTTAAAGCGTTGCTCTTTTGCTGCAAGCATGTCGTTGCTTATAGTGTTTAGTTTAGTGAAGTCATTATGAATAGTAACAAGTAATGTTTGCATACTTTGTTGCTTTGCAACTTGTGCTTTTAGCGTCTCTAATTTATTAAAAAACTGTGTTTGCTCTGCGTGTGCTTGCTTTTTATTTTGCAGTAGTAAATCAAGTTTAGTTTGGCTGTAAGCAATGGCGTTAAATTTAGTAATTGAAAGTAGCGATAAACGCAGGTCTTTACTCGCTTGCTGTACCGGAACCGCTAACGTTTCTATGCGCGAGTTAGTGGTACTGATTTGATGGAGTGACCAGTAAAAAAATATGCAGCTGGTGAGCATTAACAGGCCAATAGCTGAAAAGGCTAAAATTATTTTATGTTTTATAGCGATAGAATGCATAACTTTATCAACAGTATTAAGACTTTTGTTAGTGTAGCAAGTTTTTTAATATGTTGTTAGTTAGTGGTTAATTGCTTGTGCATTGATATTTTTTACCGTTAATTATTAGCATAGCTTGCTCGCCCTTACTCCAAAACAGTACCTTGGTATTAATATATTTGCTACCAGAGGCACTCACCTCATGAGTTAATAAATAATCATGCTTATTAAAGCGGAGCGTCGCCTGTTTGTTGCTAATAATATCTAGCTGTGCAGCGGTGTTATCGCACATGTAGTTTGTTGTAATGGGTTGCTCATTGCATGCAACCAGGGCTATTAAAGCAATAGTAATGGCGTAGTGTTTCATTAGGCTGTGTTTTACTTATTTAGTCGCTTGGTTAATTAAGAGCTTAGCAAAGCTAAATTAACCGTTGGTGAAAATAAGGCTTTACGTTATGTTTAAGCTCTTATTTTTAGCTAGGGAATATCATGGCTGGCACTAACCTCTTAACATTACTTGATGATATAACGACCTTACTTGATGATATTGCGACCATGAGTAAAGTTGCGACTAAAAAAACGGCAGGCGTACTAGGAGATGACTTGGCGCTCAATGCGCAGCAAGTTACAGGGGTCACTGCCGATAGAGAGCTGCCGGTAGTATGGGCGGTGGCAAAAGGGTCGTTTTTAAATAAAGCGATATTAGTCCCTGCTGCGTTATTAATTAGTGTGTGGTTGCCTTGGCTAATTACGCCACTTTTGATGATGGGTGGTTTATTTTTATGTTTTGAAGGCGCTGAAAAAGTATTTGCTCGCTTTTTACCTCACCATGAGGAAACGATAGATGATGATGAAAAGTTAGATTTAGTTGAATATGAAAGGCAAAAAGTAAAAGGTGCTATTCGTACTGACTTTATTCTGTCTGCTGAAATTATTGTAATTACCTTAGGGACTGTGGCTGGGGCTACGTTAATGAATCAAGCACTGGTGCTAAGTGTTATTGCCATCATCATGACAATTGGTGTTTATGGGCTGGTAGCTGGAATTGTAAAACTTGATGATGCAGGATTGTATTTACTTAACCAATCAAAACTCTCTGCGAATAAATTTAAAGAATTACTGGGTAAAGGCCTACTTGCAGCAGCTCCCCGACTTATGCAGTTTTTAGCCTTTGCAGGTACAATCGCCATGTTTTTAGTGGGGGGTGGAATTTTAGTGCATGGTGTTGAGTTACTGCATCATACGCAGATTGATATCACACATTACGCCCAGTCAACTTTAGGTGGGGTAGGTGAGATGCTAGCCCCTTTAGTATTTGATGGCTTACTTGGTGTGGTTGCGGGTTTGGTTATTGTTATTATGCATGTAACCTATACTAAGCTCTTTAAAACCCATAATAGCGCGGCGTAATCGCGCTACTTTACATTATTCACATTGTGCACTTTTACATAATTGCTCAAGCTCGTGTTTAGCTTTGCTATTACCTTGAGCAATGGCTTTTTTGTACCAATAAATAGCTTGTGGGGCGTTTTTCTCTGTGCCTTGCCCGTCGCGATACATTTGCGCCAGATTTAGTTGCCCCCATTGAGAACCTGTTTGCGCTGCAAGAGCAAAGCTTTCTAGCGCCTCATCGTATTGCTCATCTTTGTGGTACATAATTCCTTGTTGATTATTTTTATCGAGCTTTACTCCTTTATATAAAGGTTTTGGCTGTGGCGGAAACATCACAAACCCCCCATATAAACTATTTGCATAGGGGCGCAGCACGTCGAATATAATGTCATCCTTGTATAAGCGTTTTATTTCATTACGAGGTAGGGTGATGGTTTTAGACGAAAAGTAATCTCTTTGCACTAATAAACTTGCACGCATTGCTGTGGTTATAGCACTGCTGCGCTTATAGCTGTAATTACTCACCTGAAACGTTATAAATTGCTGATCAAAGCTCAGCACTTGCGCTACTTTTAAATTAGTCAGTGTCCACGGTTCATGAGTGAATTTATCGGCCTTTACTAAATAGGTATCGTAGGCTTTGGGGTTGGTTAAATAACTTTGTTTTAGCGCCTCAGCATTAAGGTGTTTTTGGTAAAAAAATAACAATACCCACAGCAATAAAACTAACCCAATACAGTATTTGGGTAGGCTTAGCTTTTCGAACAGGGGTAACTTTTTAATGCTTGTAGGCTCACAATGTCCACATTGATAGCACTCGCGTTTATAGCTCAACTTTATCGGAAATATAGGAAGAATAGTAAAGCGCAAAAAGCGGCTTTGGTTAACTAAGTGATAGCTGTTACTTTTGCAATTAGGGCAACACTGTACTTGTGTAAAATGAGGAAAAGACTGACTGGTATTGAAAAGCAGCATGAAAATACGCTCCCTGTTTTAATTCTCTTTAAGTTAAAACAATGAGCGTATTAGTTAAAGCAGCAAACTGTAAGTAATTATGTCAGTTACTCTTTAGTGCGTGCTTTTGGCTTAATGGTCGTTTTAGCGTCGGCGGCCATTAACGCAAATACAGCATAAGCAGCGGTGTTTTGACGAAGTTTAGCGGGGGTTACTTTATCAAGGGTGTCATCCGCTGTATGGTGGTAATCAAAGTAGTCAGTACCATCTTGTGCCAGTTCAAAAATAGGCGCAGAAACTGCATTTTTAAATGGGATGAGATCGGGGCCGCCTTTAGCTTCATTTTGGCCAATGTATTCAATATTTAATGGCGCAAGCTCTTTGGCAATCGCGCGCACTACTGGCAGTGAAGCTGCGTTTACATTTGATTCAAAGCCATAAACTACATCAGCACCAAAGTCAGACTCTGCAGCAGCCACAATGTTATTAAGCTCATTTTTATGCTTTGCAAAATACGCTTTTGCGCCCCAAAGGCCGAGTTCTTCAGCTGCAAAAAGCACAACGCGAATACTGCGCTTAGGACGTTTTACATCACTAATATGCTTTGCTGCTGCCATGGTTAAGGCAACGCCAGCGCCATCATCCAGAGCGCCAGTACCTAAATCCCACGAATCTAAGTGCCCACCAATAAGTACATATTGCTCAGGGTTTTCAGTACCATTAAATTGGCCAATGACGTTATAACCAGTGCCCTCGCCTAGGTTTTCGGTTTGTACATTAATATTAACCGACACGTCTTTGTTTAATGTGACTAATCGTGCTATTTGGTCAGCATCAGGATTGGCAATAGTCACGTTAGGTATTTTAGTTACCCCTTCTTTATAATAGCTACCGCCGGTATGTGCAAAGCGATGGTGGCCAGTGCTAACTGAGCGCATCATATAGGCAACGGCGCCTTTTTTAGCTGCTTCAATTGCTCCGGTAGCACGGGCTTTTACCGCGGGGCCATAACCATTGCCGTCAATATCACGGTTCATACGGTAATTAATATAAGCAATTTTACCTTTTAAGCTATTCGCCGGTGCAGCTTTTAATTCGTCAAGGGTTTCGAATAAGACGACAGGTGCACTGATCCCCTCTTTGGGTGTACTAATGCTGTTACCCAGTGCTGTTAAATGCAGAGGTTGCTCGCTTGGAGTGAGTATTTTTCCGCTTTCGCTATAGCGACGCCATTCAGGGAAGGTTGCTTCTTCTAACCAGACTTTATCAAAGCCCAATTCATCAAACTTTGCTTTTGCCCAAGCAACGGCTTTCTTATCGTTTTCGGTGCCTGGTAGGCGCGGGCCTATTTCAGTGGTGAGTGATTCTAGTAATTGATAGCTTAAATCACTTTTAAGGGCGGTGGTGCGCACCTCATCTACTTGTTGTAGCTGTTTTGTAGTGAATTCACTGTTGTTGGCGCTTACCGTCATGCTGGTGGTAAATAGGAGTGCTGTGAGCAATTGTTTCATATTCAGAGAGCCTTTGTAATGATTAACACCATTAAAGCATGTAACAAACAGGATAAAAAATAGATGAGATGAGTAGGCTATTCAGTGGGTTCAAAAGTCAGTTCAAAAAAAAGCCCACCTCAAATTGAGGTGGGCTATGGGTTTTTAAAGTTTGTATTTAAAAGCTAAATTGCGCTGCTAAACGCACGTTTGTGCCTTCACCTACCGTCACGTTATTTAATCCACCACCGGCTAGGTAGTTTTTATCGAATAAGTTTTCAATGTTTAAACGCAGGTTAATATCTGTATTACTTACCTTAAGTGCGTATGTTGCGCCAACATCAACACGGGTATATCCCTGTTTTGTTACTGTATTGGCATTATCGGCAAAACGTTCACCTTCATAAAAAGCGCCGGCATTAAAAGCAATGGCGTCGTTGAGTTCATAACGGGTCCAAAGTGAGGCTGACCACTTTGGCGCATCGGTTGGGCGCTTACCTTCTAATTCTTCATCTCGTTCATAGTTAGCATCTAAATACATGGTTGATGCCATAACAAATAAACGATCGGTAGCAGCACCTTGTGCAGAAAGTTCAAAGCCTTTATGGCGTTGTTCACCTGCTTGCGTGGTTATACTGGTTATATCACCAATAGGGTTAATCAGATTTTCGCTCACTAAGGTGCCTGTTTTACTAATATCAAATAGGGCGCCGCTAAGCATTAATCGATCATCAAACAGTTGCCATTTAACCCCAACTTCTCGTTGCTCAGAGGTAATGGCATCGAGTTTCATGCCATTATTAACATCATTTTCATTTTCTAATGTTTCGTTTTGCGGCTCAAATCCTTCCGAGTAACTTGCGTATACGGTTGCTGATGCATTTGGATGGTAAAGTACGCCGACCTTAGGTACGAACGATTCGTTATTGCTGTTTTCTTTACTTTGTTTATCGTAACGACCACCCAGTGATAGTTGCCATTTAGGCGAGAACGAAATCAAATCTTGAATATAAATCCCGTAGTAATCGTAGGCAGATGAGCTAATAGTATCATCTGATTTGTAACTTATATTAGGGCGATTAGGCTCATTTTGACCGGCAGAAAAATTAATTGCATCAGCAGATGTGCGTAATTGGCCGTAGTAATAATCCAGTGAATTAGCGCCTATTAATAATTGATGATGCACACCCACGGTTTCAAATTCGCCAATAAAGTCGATAAAAGCAGTTTTAAATTGCCAATCATCAAAGCGATCGTAAGGGCGTGACTGATAACTATCGCCTTCGATAAAGTCACTTGGCTTACGTGGTGCTGACTCAAAACGCTGGCGCTCAAATGTTTGTTCATTGTAGCCAAGTTTTACTTGCCAGTTATCGGCTAAAAATACATTAAAATCAATGCCCATGTTTTCAACGGTGATGTCGGTAAAGGCCCAAGACATGTCACGAATTGTTTTATCGTTACCAATGATATTAGCATCATTATCGATCCAAGCCCCCGTATCCAGACCTGCTTCGTCATCGGTACGGTCATAGTGAACACGTACTAAGGCATTATCGCTAATATCGTAATCAACCACTAATGCACCTAAAAAACGATCGCGTTCGCGGTTATCACCGTTTTGATACTCACGCCAATATTCAACATCTTGTTTTACTAATACGCCACGGGCACGTAAATCTTCAGCTTCAGTCAATGCGCCGCCAGCATCAAGCATAAAGCGAGTTGAGCCATGTTGATCGACATCGGCACTGGCATTAAATAACGTTTGTGCGGTTGGCTTTTTGGTCACCATATTTACTAAGCCGCCAGGGCCCGATTGGCCGTACAAAATACTCGATGGTCCTTTAATTACTTCAACTTGCTCTAAAATTTCAATGGGTTGTTGATAGTGCGACCAATGCTGGTGGCCATCACGCAGGTAGCCGGTTGATGAACTTAACTCAAAACCACGTAAGTTAAATACTTCACGATTACGTTGCTTAGATCCTGGCGTTAAACTCGCATCGTTACTTAGTACTTCACCTAAGGTGGTTGCTAGTTGCTCATTTACAATTGTATCTGTAATAACAGTGACTGATTGTGCGGTATCGAGTAATGAGGTTGAGGTTCTCATTGCCCCACTGGCATTATCTACTCTGTAGTCGTTGAAGTAACTGCCTTTTACTTCAATGCGCTCTATATTTGCGGTGTTAGCGAATACATTTGCAGAGGTACTGGCTAAAAGTGCGATAAAAAGTGGGTTAAGTTTCATTAGTAGCTTCCGGCTTAGAGTTATTAGAATAGTAAAACGCCGCAGATCTTAATGAAAATAACTATCATTTGCAATATCTTTATTTGCACTTTTTATCGTGCGTTGTTAATGGTTGCTAATTGTTAAATCTGCTATTATTAGCCGCATATTTATTGAGACTTTTCTCAAGTTATTTTTTTGCTATGGAATTTACTGTGACTGCAACTGCTTTTTCATCGTTGGCCTTACCTTCTGGGTTAGTTGATAATTTATCAACACTCGGCTACACCCAAATGACTCCTGTACAGGCACAAAGCCTGCCTCCTGTTTTAAGTGGTAAAGATATTATTGCCCAAGCTAAAACAGGCTCAGGTAAAACAGCGGCATTTAGTCTAGGCGTTTTAGCCAAGCTGAATGTTAAACGCTTTCGTATTCAGTCGTTAGTGCTGTGCCCAACCCGTGAGCTTGCAGAGCAGGTAGCGGTTGAAATGCGCAAATTAGCACGCGGTATTCATAATATTAAAATTTTAACTTTGTGTGGCGGGGTATCAATTGGTCCTCAAATTGGCTCACTTGAACATGGTGCGCATATTATTGTAGGTACACCAGGGCGAGTTGACGACCATATTCGTAAAGGTACATTGCGCTTAGATGATGTTGAAACGCTGGTACTTGATGAAGCTGACCAAATGCTTGATATGGGTTTTCAAGACACCCTCGATGCCATAATTGAGTGTATTCCAACAAATCGTCAAACATTGTTATTTAGCGCGACTTTTCCAAAATCAATAGAAGCCATTGCAAAGCGTGTTCTGAGCAACCCTGAAATGATTAAAGTAGAAGAGCAGCAAGAAAAAAGCACTATCAAGCAATACTTCTATAAAATGGATAATAATAAGCAACGTTATCCAACCCTTAAATTACTATTACTTAAATTTACCCCACAAAGTTGTGTGGTGTTTTGTAATACCAAGGTAGAAACACAGCAAGTATGTGATGATTTAGCCGATGAAGGCTTCAGCGCCGTTGCATTGCATGGCGATTTAGAGCAGCGTGACCGTGAGCGTACACTGATTCATTTTGCCAATAAGAGTGCGTCTATTTTAGTGGCAACCGATGTAGCAGCACGCGGCTTAGATATTGATGATATGGACATGGTAATTAACTATCACTTAGCGCATGATCCACAAACGCATGTTCACCGTGTAGGGCGTACCGGGCGAGCGGGCAAAAAAGGCATTGCGTGTTCTATTTACGGTGATGCTGAGCAATTTAAAGTAGCGCAAATTGGTGACCACTATGAGCGTGATTTTACCCCTGAGCCAATGCCATCTTATAACCTATTAGATAAGCCTCCATACAAACCTGAAATGGTGACATTGATGATAGATGCAGGCAAAAAGCAAAAAGTGCGTGCCGGCGACATTTTAGGCGCATTAACAGGTAAAGATGGTATAGCAGGGCGCCAAGTGGGTAAAATTAATGTACTTGATAACGTGGCTTTTGTCGCGGTAGAGCGTAACTCATCTAAACCCGCGTTACGTAAATTAACCGAAGGCAATATTAAAGGGCGTAAAATCCGTGCTCGTCGCCTGACGCGCTAGTTTTACGTTTTAAGATGAGCAGCTCGCCTTGAGTTGCTCATATTCCATTTTTAATTGTTTAAACACTTCATTATCACCCCCTTGTTTGTCTGGATGATGCTGAACGGCTAGTTGTCGCCAACGCTTTTGTAATGTTTTTAAGGTAATTGGTTGTACTAATTGCCAGCGAGCGATTAATTGCTGATGTTGCTGAGCACTTAAAGGCGCTTCATGTTGTTTAGGCTTACTGAAACGTTGCCAAAAGCTATCTAATAATGCGTTAATTTCTGCTGTTGATGTTTCAAAGTTTTGCCAGTTTAAGTAGTAGTCACGCAGCGGATCGTTTGGGTGAAGTTGGTTTTGGCGAGGGTCGCTCACCAGTTCAATGTGTAAACTTTTAATCAGTAGCTGCTGTTTTGGCATGACTTGCTGCTGTAGCTGATAAAGTGCATTCATAATTAAAAAATTACGTTTAAATAAATCACGCTCGGGATCAGCGGCTAAGGTATCAAGTAACCCACGTTCTTTTAGTTCCGATGCTAAAGTATGAACCATCCACACTTTATTATTGATTAATAGTTCAAAAATCTCATCTATCAGTGGGTTAAGCATTGTTTACAATCTATTAATTGGTGTATCTTGAACAAATTATCATACACCTAAGTAACATTAAACCCCAAGGAGTGGGCGTGAATGCCTGTTTTATATTGGTCTAAATTAGATGTTTACATATTGTTTGGGTGTCATTTTATTATGGCTAGCAAGGATTAAAGGATATTTTTATGCTGACTCGGTTAAAGCGCATCTGCTTTATTGGTCTTTTGGTTGTACTGAGTGGTGCATCAAACGACGCTTTATCCAATGAGCAGACAAGTTTGTTTGAGCAGTTCGATCTTGAGCAAACATGGACTAAAAAGCACCGCCTTGCAACAGACATATTAGCTAACCCTGATCTTCCAAATTTACAACGCGTGACCATTTACAGTGACTTAGCGGAGCTGGCGTTTACACAGAGTGATTTAGCTAATGCACTAAAGTATTTTAAATTACTAGAGGCGAATAGCACCCTCAAAGAACAGCCAAAACTTTATTTTCGTGCAATTAAAATGCAAGGCGTGGTGCTTTATTATCAAGGGTTAGTGCAACAAGCGGTCGTTGATTATAATCGCGCGTTAAACATTGCCATTACCCTTAAAAGCCCGATTAAACAGGCTAACTTACTCAGTAATATTGGGCTCGCTTACTTTGATATGTATAACATGGAGCTAGCCCTCGACTATTATCAGCAAGCCAAAGTCATTTATGAAAAAGAGGGGAGCGCACAAGATAAAGCCGATATATTACATAATATCGCCGGTATTTATATTCGTCTCTCTCGGTATGAGTCCGCGCTTGAGATGTATCGTGAGGTTTTAAAAGTTTTTCAAGAGCTTGGTGATGACGATGGGGTTGCGCAGGTATACGGTAACATGGGTGTGGCGTACACTGAATCGAGGCAGTACCAGTTAGCGTTGCATTACAACCAATTAGCTTTGCGCTACTATCAAAGTGTTAATAACGCCTTTCAGCTTTCGACTAAGCACACCAATTTAGCCACAATTAATCTTAAATTAAATAAATTTGATGTCGCGTTATATCATGCTAATGCAGGGCAACAGTTTGCACTTGAGGCTGATAATAAGTCGTTACTAGCGGCTGCCTTACACGTGTTATCGACTGTTCAATTTGTGCAAGGCGATACAGAAAATGCCAAAGAAACCTCAGAGCGTTCAATTACGCTTGCCAAAGAGTATAATAATGGCATGCGCATAAAAGATGGTTTGGGGGTTGAAGCGCTGATCCATGCTAGCTTAGGGGATTATGAAAAAGCGTTAAATTTGCATCAACAGTATGTTGATTATCAGCGCAGTGTTAATACCGAAGAAGCCTCAAAAGCGGTCAGTCAATTTCAAATTCAGTTTGAATCAAATCAGCTAAACCAAGAAATTAAACAATTAAAACAGCAACAATACTTACAAGAATTACAAATAGCTAAACGTTCACAGCTGACGTTCTTATTGGTGATTGTTGCCATATTGATTTTAATTACAGTAATTGCTGTTTATAAACGCCGAACAGAAAAACAAGCGAAGTTAAAGCTGAGTGAGCAAGTTGAACAGCGCACCAAAGAGCTGCAAAGTGTGGCGCAAGAACTGCGTGAAGCTAACGAGGTTAAAAGCCAGTTTTTAGCGAATATAAGCCATGAAATTAGAACGCCATTAACCGCTATTTTGGCGCAAACTGACGATCTTATTAGTGGTCAGTATAAGGCTGAGCAATTACAAGATGAGCTTAGGGTAATACAACGACAAAGTGAGCATTTAAGAAGCCTGATTAATGATGTGCTTGATTTAAGTAAAATCGAAGCAAACAGGCTAGAACTTAACATTAGCTGTTTTGATATGGTGCAATTGATCAACGATGTTCATGCTATGTTTTCTCCACAAACTAAAGCGAAAGGCTTGTCACTGATATTAGAGAGTCAGTTAGGTGATACCTATTTTACGCGGCTAGATTTAACTCGAGTAAAACAAATACTTATTAATTTATGCGCCAATGCCATTAAGTTTACTCATAAGGGGCACGTAACAATTGCTGTTAGCAAAACGGATCAAGGGCTGCTCTTTTGTATTCAAGATACCGGAATTGGTATGAGCTCCTCACAGCTTAAGCTTATTTTTGAATGCTTTAGTCAAGCAGATAACAGCATTAGCCGACGTTTTGGCGGTACCGGTTTGGGCTTGAGTTTGTCGCAGCAGTTAGCAGCGATGATGGGTGGCTATATTAGCGTGCAGAGTGAGTTTAAAAAGGGCAGTGAGTTTTCGTTCTATTTGCCTTGTATACAAGTTGAAGAGCAAGTTTGCCACGATGATATGCAGGCTAAATCGGCTGCAGGGCATAGGTTGTTATCCGGTAAGGTGGTGCTTGCTGAGGATCACAGTGATAACCGCAAACTGATCAGTCGTTATTTACACTCCCTAGGACTTGAAGTGATTGCCGTTGAAAATGGTGAGCAAGCCGTAGAGCAAAGTTTAAAACTGTATCCGGATTTGGTGCTTTTAGATATTCAAATGCCCGTTATGGATGGTATTTCTGCGTTTGAACTACTCAAACAATGTGGCTATGAGCAGCCTATTTTAGCGTTAACGGCCAATGCCATGAGCCACGAGATTGACCACTACTTATCACTTGGTTTTAGCGATTATTTAGCAAAACCAATAGACAAAGAATCTTTTTACACTGTTTTAGCTAAATACTTAAGCTCAGCAAATGAGGATTCATCGACAGAAAGTATCCATGTAGATATGAGTGATTTAGTAGCGAGTTTTAAACAAAGCCTGATTACAGAAAGTGAGCTAATTGAACAGCATTTTAAAGTTGGAGATTATAAATCGCTGCAAAAAGATAGCCACCGAGTTTTAGGTGCGGCACAAATGTTTGAGTTTAAAGAAATAGCATTAGTGGCAAAAGCACTAGATGATGAATTACTTCAGTCACAAATTAACACTCAAAAGTTAACAACATTAGTAAATGACTTGCTGGTACTGCTTAAGCAATACGGATAAGCTGATTTACTCTAAAAATAAAAAAGACACCATCTGGTGTCTTTTTTATTTAAAAACGTTTATTTAACCAGCGTTCAGATTACTGACGTTTCATCGAATCAAAAAACTCATCGTTGGTTTTACTCATCGATAGTTTATCGATTAAAAATTCCATGGCATCAATTTCTGACATGTCATGGACTATCTTACGTAAAATCCACAGCTTTTGGAGCTCATCAGGCTTAGTAAGTAATTCTTCACGACGCGTACCAGAACGGTTAAAGTCGATAGCTGGGAATACACGTTTTTCCGCAATTTTACGGTTAAGGTGTAGTTCCATGTTACCCGTACCCTTAAACTCTTCGTAGATAACTTCATCCATTTTAGAGCCGGTATCAATAAGCGCAGTCGCAATAATTGTTAAGCTACCGCCTTCTTCAACGTTACGTGCAGCACCAAAGAAACGTTTAGGCTTATGTAATGCATTAGCATCAACACCACCGGTCAATACTTTACCTGATGATGGAATAACGGTGTTGTAAGCACGTGCTAAACGTGTGATTGAATCAAGTAAAATCACCACGTCTTTTTTGTGCTCAACTAAGCGCTTTGCTTTTTCGATAACCATTTCAGCAACCTGTACATGGCGAGATGCTGGTTCATCGAATGTTGATGCAATAACTTCACCTTTTACTAGGCGTTGCATCTCAGTCACTTCTTCCGGACGTTCATCAATAAGTAAAACCATTAATGTAACATCAGGGTGGTTATGTGTGATTGATTGCGCAATATTTTGTAGCAACATGGTTTTACCCGCTTTTGGCGGTGCTACTAATAAACCACGTTGGCCGCGGCCAATGGGTGACGCTAAATCAAGAACTCGTGCGGTAATATCTTCTTTACTGCCGTTACCACGTTCCATACGAAAACGTTCGTTTGCATGTAGTGGTGTCAGGTTTTCAAAAAGTATTTTAGTGCGAGAGTTTTCAGGTTTATCAAAATTAACTTCGTTTACTTTAAGTAAAGCAAAGTAACGCTCACCATCTTTCGGCGGACGAATAAGACCTGAAATAGAGTCGCCAGTACGCATACTAAAACGGCGAATTTGGCTTGGAGATACATAAATATCATCTGGGCCAGCTAAGTAAGAAGCTTCTGATGATCTTAAAAAGCCAAAACCATCTTGCAAAATTTCTAATACACCACCGCCGAAGATATTCTCTCCGCCTTTGGCATGGGATTTAAGAATAGCAAAAATAATGTCTTGCTTTCTTAAGCGGGCTACGTTTTCGAGCCCCATGGACTCAGCTAAGTTTACAAGCTCTTTTATAGACTTGTCTTTTAATTCGCGTAAATGCATATTGGTGGGTTCTTTATTACAGTTGTCATACTCAAAATCGCTTTATTAGATCGTTGAGTGAGGTTTGTTGAATATAACTAAGGATTAGTTGGCTTTATAAACTAGCAGGTCATTACTGCAGCGTCCAGTACTTCTGTAAAATAAATAATAAAAAAAGGGCTGAGCGCCCTTTTTTTATAAATTTACACTTAGATGTTGTTTTCTAAAAACTCAACTAATTGTGTTTTTGATAGTGCGCCTACTTTAGTTGCAGCCACTTGACCATCTTTGAAAAGTAGTAGTGTAGGAATACCACGAATACCAAATTTAGGTGGAGTACCTGCGTTTTGGTCAATGTTTAATTTAGTAATCGTTACACGGCCATCAAATTCCTCAGCAACTTCGCTTAGAATTGGGGCGATCATTTTACACGGTCCGCACCATTCAGCCCAAAAGTCTACTAGTACAGGTTTGTCTGATTGTAATACGTCAGCTTCAAAGCTATCGTCGGTAATTTGGATTATTTTCTCGCTCATTGCGCTCTCCGGTTTAGTTAGGCGAAATATTTAGTGCGTATTTAAACACTCTTGTTTCTTATTGCAAGTTTAAACGTTATGCTTAAACGCTATGACTAAGACACATTTGACCGATAAAAAGTTTTCAGACTTTGCTATTGCACCGGAAGTGGTTGCCGGGTTAACCGAAAGTGGGTTTGAATATTGCACACCCATTCAAGCTAAATGCCTACCGTTTATTTGTGAAGGGCGCGATATTGCGGGCCAAGCACAAACAGGTACAGGCAAAACGTTGGCGTTTTTAACCGCCACATGCCACCGGTTATTACAATCTAGCAAAGCACCTAGTAAACATCCAAGAGCCCTGATCATGGCCCCAACTCGGGAGCTTGCGATTCAGATACACAAAGATGCAAAAATTTTAGCGCCGCACTGTAATCTTAACTTAGGTTTAGTATATGGTGGCGAAGATTACGAAAAACAACGTGCACAACTAGAAAAAGGCGTTGATATTTTAATTGGTACTACAGGTCGCCTAATAGATCTGTACAAGCAAGGCTGTTACACCCTTAATGAAATTGAGGTAGTCGTGCTAGATGAAGCCGATCGTATGTTCGATTTAGGCTTTATTAAAGATATCCGTTATATGTTCCGTCGTATGCCGGATACATCAGAACGTTTAAACTTATTATTCTCTGCCACACTGTCGTATCGTGTACAAGAGCTTGCATTTGAACACATGACAAACCCAGAGCATGTGCAAATAGAACCCGATGTAAAAACGGGTAAGCGTATTCAAGAAGAGCTATTTCATCCTTCACAAGAAGATAAAATTAAGCTGTTGTTAACCTTGATTGAAGAAGAATGGCCTGAGAAAGCCATTGTTTTTGCAAATACCAAACACAGCTGTGAAACTGTGTATGCATGGTTAAAAGCAGATGGACATCGAGTGGGTATGCTCACCGGTGATGTAAACCAAAAGAAACGTCAATCAATACTCGCGCAATTTAGTAAAGGCGAGCTAGACTTTTTAGTGGCTACCGATGTTGCTGCGCGTGGTTTACATATTCCAGAAGTAAGTCATGTATTTAACTTTGACTTACCTGATGATTGCGAAGATTACGTTCACCGTATTGGTCGTACAGCTCGTGCAGGCGCTTCGGGTCATGCAATTAGCTTTGCGTGTGAGCAGTATGCTTATAACCTTCATGAAATTGAAGAGTACATCGAGCACAGCATCCCTTTATCGCATTACGATAAAAGTGCATTGCTAGATGATTTGACTAAGCCGACTATTCACAGAAAACGTAATTTTTCTACCGGTCCACGTAATCGTAGTAATAACAACGGACGTCGCCCAAATAATGGTTACCAAAAAGGACGGTCTTAACCGACCGTTAGTTTGATAGTATTCGTAACTAGAGGTTTTTGAACGGTGGGGCAACTTAAACCGCAAAAAAATGTATATGCAGTCATTGATTTGGGCTCAAATAGCTTTCATATGCTTATTGCCAAATCAGTGGCGGGTGGCTTGCAAACAATAGGTCGCGTCAAACGCAAAGTAAGACTCGCCGCTGGGCTTGATGATAATAATCTATTGAGCTTAGAGGCTATGCAACGAGGCTGGGAGTGTTTGGCCTTGTTTGCGGAACGTTTGCAAGATATTCCCAAGAAAAACATCACCATTGTTGCCACTGCAACACTTCGTTTAGCAACCAACGCCGACGACTTTAAATTACATGCTGAAAAAATATTAGGCCATAAAGTTAATGTTATTAGTGGTGAGCTAGAAGCGCGAACTATTTACAAAGGAGTTGCGCACACTTCTTCATGTGCGGGCAAACAGCTAGTTATTGATATTGGTGGTGCGAGTACTGAAGTGGTGATTGGTCAAGGCTTTGAAGCACGTCACTATAAAAGCCTTAATATAGGGTGTGTTACTTACCTTGAACGCTACTTTAAAGATTGCCAGTTAAATGAAGCAAACTTTAATACTGCTATTAATGCCGCGCGTACTGTTATTGATGAAATAGCACCTGAGTATAAAACGGCTGGTTGGCAACTTGCCTCTGGTGCGTCAGGGACCGTACAAGCTATTCAAGAAATCATGGTGGCACAAAATTTAAATGAAATGCTCACCCTTGAAAAGCTATACACCATTAAACAACAATCTATTGCTTATGAGACTATAGCTGAACTCGACTTGCCAGGGTTAAGTGAAGAGCGACGTTTAGTGTTTGTATCTGGGCTGGCTATCTTAATTGCACTGTTTGAGTCACTAGAAATAGAACAAATGGGATTGGCTGGTGGCGCGCTTCGTGAAGGTGTTTTATATAGCATGCTACCGGAACTGCATAATAACGACATTCGTCAACGTACTATTGATGGTTTTATGAATCGTTATCATGTGGATCAAAAGCAAGCATCGCGAGTATCCGGCTTAGCTTTACAATTAGCTAGCGAGGTTAATCACTATTGGCCGATAGAAGCATTAAGTGGATTACCGCTTTTAAATGCGGTGGCGCAACTTCATGAGATTGGTTTATTAATAGAGTACAAGCAATACCACAAACATACCGCTTACATTTTAGAAAATACCGATATGCCAGGTTTTTCGCAATCAGAACACAAAGTGATCGTTGCGATTGCCAACAGCCATCGTTCAGACCTTCAAAAAGGATGTTTAGATCATTTAGGTGCGCACAGTAACGTTGCAACGTATATCGTTCGACTATTACGTGTTGCCGTTATTTTATCTATGCGCCGCCAAGATGATGTCTTGCCTAACTTTAAGATAACAGCTGAAAATGAAGAGTTAGCTATTCAATTTGAAAACGATTGGTTAAAAAACCACCCATTAATGGCAAGTGAGCTAAATCAAGAGATTAAGTATCAGAAAAAATGTGGTTGGAAACTTAAAGTAAACTAGTTAAACCGCTCTTTACCACAGTTTTTAGTGGTTAAAATGAGCGTTTAGTTGTAATTTTGTTCGAACAGTCATTTATTTCAAGTTTTCTTCAAAAAAGGGTTGATCTGTTTTCGGATCTCCCTATAATGCGACCCCACTGAGACGGGGAACGCCAACGCATAGCGAGGCACGAGCTACTCAGTGAGTCGAGTAAAACTTAGTTTCGAAAACTTTCAAGTTTAACAAAATTAAGTGTTGACAAAAAAATAGGAAAGCGTAATATGCGCAGCCCTAGCGAGATAAAGTTAAGCGCTTTAATCGCAACGTTCTTTAACAATATAAAGCAATCATCTGTGTGGGCACTCGTACAGATTGAGTTCTAACAGCCAAGCTACTTCGTTCTTTATTGAGCAGGTAGTGAGGCAAACAAATTTAGAGTCTCAATTTAAACTGAGTGACCAACAGCAATAACTACTTAGGTAGGAATTGCAGCACAGTCAATTCAATATCGAAAGATATTAAATAAATTCAGAATTCATTGAGCTGTCGAAAGACATAAAACTTTTTAATTGAAGAGTTTGATCATGGCTCAGATTGAACGCTGGCGGCAGGCCTAACACATGCAAGTCGAGCGGTAACATTTCTAGCTTGCTAGAAGATGACGAGCGGCGGACGGGTGAGTAATGCTTGGGAACATGCCTTGAGGTGGGGGACAACAGTTGGAAACGACTGCTAATACCGCATAATGTCTACGGACCAAAGGGGGCTTCGGCTCTCGCCTTTAGATTGGCCCAAGTGGGATTAGCTAGTTGGTGAGGTAATGGCTCACCAAGGCGACGATCCCTAGCTGGTTTGAGAGGATGATCAGCCACACTGGGACTGAGACACGGCCCAGACTCCTACGGGAGGCAGCAGTGGGGAATATTGCACAATGGGCGCAAGCCTGATGCAGCCATGCCGCGTGTGTGAAGAAGGCCTTCGGGTTGTAAAGCACTTTCAGTCAGGAGGAAAGGTTAGTAGTTAATACCTGCTAGCTGTGACGTTACTGACAGAAGAAGCACCGGCTAACTCCGTGCCAGCAGCCGCGGTAATACGGAGGGTGCGAGCGTTAATCGGAATTACTGGGCGTAAAGCGTACGCAGGCGGTTTGTTAAGCGAGATGTGAAAGCCCCGGGCTCAACCTGGGAACTGCATTTCGAACTGGCAAACTAGAGTGTGATAGAGGGTGGTAGAATTTCAGGTGTAGCGGTGAAATGCGTAGAGATCTGAAGGAATACCGATGGCGAAGGCAGCCACCTGGGTCAACACTGACGCTCATGTACGAAAGCGTGGGGAGCAAACAGGATTAGATACCCTGGTAGTCCACGCCGTAAACGATGTCTACTAGAAGCTCGGAACCTCGGTTCTGTTTTTCAAAGCTAACGCATTAAGTAGACCGCCTGGGGAGTACGGCCGCAAGGTTAAAACTCAAATGAATTGACGGGGGCCCGCACAAGCGGTGGAGCATGTGGTTTAATTCGATGCAACGCGAAGAACCTTACCTACACTTGACATACAGAGAACTTAC
>NZ_JASDDA010000013.1:0-83265 GCF_030407645.1 Pseudoalteromonas sp. APC 3495
TTATAGATTTAAATTACCATTAAAAAAGATGATTCAAAATGAACTCATTGAAGAATACAGTGACTGAGCAGTTATGAATTAGTGAATGGCAAACCACCTTACCAAGTACTAATGACCAAACCCTAGTTCATATTTAAAACAGCATTTTACGTTTAAGAATAAAAAGCTAATCACACATTATGGCAGCACGGCATGCTGCAACGAAAATACCTTTTTAAAACTTAATAAATAATCAAGGTATTTTATTTTATCTTTCAAGGAGAATAATAATGAAATTGAATAAATCACTTTTAAGCTGTGCAATTGCAATTGCAATGGGCGCCAGCTTTACAGCAAACGCAAACACAGAAACAAAAGCAGGTTCAACTTCTGAGCTTGCAGCTAAAGTATCTGTAAGTAGCATTGAGAATGCTGTAACAGTTAAGCAATCATTTTCTGACAACACGGCATTAGTCTCTCAAGATGGCGATGGCAATACTGCACTAGCTACTGAAATCGGTAACAACAACGATGTTAAAATAGCTCAATTACAAAATGGTAATTACGCCGAAGTTGAAACAACAGGTGATAACAACCAACAAACTTATGCACAAGATGGTGTTGCTAATGGGTTCATCACACGCATAACGGGTGATAACAACGGCGTTTATGTTTCTCAATTCGGCCAAGGGTTATTTCAAAACAATGAAGCAATTAATATTATCACTGGTAGCGATAATAATATTGACGTTGAACAAGGAAATGGCGGTCACTGGTTTTACAACATGGACATGAGAGGTAATGGTAACGAAATTATTTCATCTCAGTCTGGTATGTGGCAAGAATTTGAAGTACTTAGCTTATCAGGCGATGAAAACATTATTGAAATTGAACAAACAGACACCTGGAATGAATTTAAAATAGGCTCATTACGCGGTAACGAAAATGAGATTGACGTTAGCCAAGATGGTTCACGTAACATCATTACATTTACTGATATTGCTGGTGATGACAACGAAATAGCTATTGAACAAAGCAGCGGTGATAACAATACCATTACTTTTGCAGCCGTTACTGGTAATGATAATGAAATAAAACTAGACCAAGAAGGTTCGAATAATGCTATTGAGTCTGGTCTTTTTGACGGTTCATTCAATGAAGTAACAGTTAATCAAATTGGTGATGAAAACCTTGCGACTACTGAGCTAATGGGCGATAACAATGAGCTTACAGCAATGCAAGTTGGTAACACTAATGAAGCATACATGGGTGTCATTGGTTCAAATAATGAATTTACAGTAACCCAGGTTAGTGATTTTAACTCGGTTCATTTAGCTAACTTTAATGGTAGCGGTAACGATGTTGATCTTAGCCAATCAGGTGGCGATGAAAACGCAATTTTAGTGCAGTCTTCATACCCTGATGTTTCTCTCACTTCAAACGATAACGATATTGATGTTAATCAAGTCGGTAATCAAAATGAGGCGATTGTTACACTAGCGGGTATCCTTGATAGTAACGCAAACCAAATTGATATTGCTCAAAATGGTGATATTAACGTTATTGACTTAATGGTAGAAGGCAGTAATCACTCTATTGATATTGCACAGCAAGGCGAAGGTAACTGGGTAGGTGGAACTGGAGATTCAGCGTTTTTATTAGGCGGTGAAAACGTTTCATTCTCTGTTACTCAAACCGGTAACTACAACACTGTTGAAGGTAACGTAATTGGCTTTAACAGTACATTCTCTGTCACTCAACTTGGTGATGGTAATACAGCAACAATTACACAAATGTAATTGATGAGACGGGGAGAGTAACCCTCTCCCTTATTTTAACTATGAAAAATAAACAATATATCTATCTTTTTATACTTTTAACTTTTTTTACTCCTTTGAGTAATGCCAGTGCTGATTTAGAAATCGATGGATTATTACTAAACAAAAGTATTAGTCGCTTTGGGTATCAATTTTACAGTGAATTTTCAAATTATTGGCGTGAACTGCCTTCAACAGCTGGCTTTAATGTAGAAATAAAAGAAACGGTTATACCCCGTGCTGGTACTAAATTAGTTTTAATAATGAATCATAAGATTATTTATGCAACCCATTTGGGACGAAAGTTAGAGCCTTTGGACGAGCGAGTAGAGCAAGCAGTGCACTCTGTAATGGACGCCATGGCGCGATCGAATATGCAAACAGCGAGTCCTGATATGGCATTGAATGGATGGTAACAATGAAAAAAATAGCATTAACAATAATAACAACTTTAAGCTTTTCAGTCTCCGCAACTGAAATTATTTATACCCCTATTAACCCGAGTTTTGGTGGCAACCCTCTCAATGCCAATATGCTGCTTAGTAAGGCACAAGCACAAAATAAACATAAAGCGCCGGTTGTCGAAAAAGGGTATGCAGAGCAGTTTCAAGATTCATTAGAGCGGACATACTTAAATCGAATGGTGAGAGAAATCACCGACATGGCTTTTGGGGAAAATATTGAAGACAGTGTTTTTAATCAAGACTCCATTTTTATGAGTGGTGATTATCAAATAGAAGTGATCACCAGTACAACCGACACTATCACGGTTAGAATAACAAATGTAATTGATGACTCGGTTGTGGTTATCGAAGTACCGAGGTTTGGATAATGTATAAATTAATAATAATAACAATCGCTCTTTCTCTTAGTGGTTGCTCTACTATGGGTAATTTAATCCCTCCGTCAAAACAAAGTGCGGTAACGTTAGAGCCAACAGATGTCTTTTCTGATTTAAAAAGCTTACCTAAACCTGCGGGCAGCATTCCAGTCTCGGTTTATTCATTTCGCGATCAAACCGGTCAATATAAGCCACAAACTAATGTTAGCTCGTTTTCAACGGCCGTCACTCAAGGTGCAAACTCTATTCTAGTGCAAGCATTACATGAGTCTGACTGGTTTACGCCGGTTGAACGTGAGGGTCTACAAAATATTTTAACAGAGAGAAAAATAATTAGAGCGGCACAAGCGACTAATCCTAATCAAGGCGAGCTACCGCCGTTAACCACTGCGAAAATCATTTTAGAAGGCGGTATAATTAGTTACGACACCAATGTAAAAACGGGTGGCTTAGGAATGGAATATTTTGGTATTGGCGCATCAGAGCTATATCGTGAAGATGCAATATCAATCTATTTACGTGCCGTAGATGTAAGAACTGGCCAGGTATTGTTATCAGTAGCCACCAGCAAAAAAGTATTGAGCCAAGAAATGCGAGCAGGTTTTTTTAGGTATGTTAGCTATAAACGTCTGGCGGAAGCTGAGGCGGGCTTTAGTGATAATGAACCAATGAGCATTTGCGTAACGCAAGCAATAGAAAAGGCGCTTACAGATCTTATCACCAAAGGTATTGATAAAGGCTTATGGGCTAAACAGGCAACTTAACCTACTCTTGCAGATGGCCACAACGTCATTGATGTGGCCAAACAAATAACGATTAGCTCTCAACGGGTAATAATACTGAAATATATCTTTGCGCCCAATTGGCCAATTCAACTCTATTACGCGAATTAGTTTTTTTAAATGCGCTATAAAGGTGAGTTTTAACAGTATGGTCGCTAATATTTAGTTTGTCCGCTATTTTATTATTACTCGCTCCTTGTGCAATTAAATGAATAACCGATTTTTCTCGTTTAGTTAAATGCTTATAGTCAGCTTCATTTAACGTGATATCTTCGCTTAAGGAGCTAAACGAAGAGGCCACACTTAGAATATCATTAAAGGCCTTAGAGATTACTTTACGAGTAAACCAAAGCTCACCAGTAGAAATTCTTACTAAGCCTTTAAATATATCTTCTGCTGCTGCCGATTTATAAAATACCCCATTAAAATGATTGAGTAATAAGTTTTTTTCACATACTTGCTCTAGTTCTACATTAAAAAGCACAACTTTATACTGTTTAGCCAAACAAATTAAATCTGCTGGGATCAAGTCCTGCCAATCATTTTGAGATCCATCGATTAGAAAAATGTCATAAGCACCACGCTGATCAATATGTGGGATAGTACTGTCCATTTTTATATCACCAAAAATGGCTTGAAGTGTTCTTAAAATAACTGTGTAGTTTTGAGAATGGAAAGACGATTGAAGCGTTGTCTTAATAAAAGCCGAGCTTTTTTGCAACATATAACTCATCCTTGAAACATTAGATTTACAACTATCGTCACATTACCTAAATTAACTACAAAACACAATGCTCTTTTAGTATAAGCCAATGAGTTTAGTTACCCTATAAAAGGGTATAAAAGCGTGATGTAACACCGTTAGTCCAACCAAATCCTTGTTGTACTTGATATTCACCCCCGCTGGCTTTTTGTTGCGGTGTGCATACGTTATATTTCTCCAACAAGCATTTATTTTCAATAAAATCTTGTTCTACCATTGTTAGCCAGTTTTTCATTATGCGTGTAGCTAATTGATCAATACCATAATTACGCAAGCCTTTTACCGCAAACCATTGTAATGGAGCCCAGCCATTCGGGCTGTCCCATTGTTGTGGAGTATCAACAACCGTTGTTACAATACCACCTACTTTTAAAAACTGCTTGCTCAATACGTTTGCGACCAGTTCAGCTTGCTGTTGTGAGGCTAAATTAACAAAAAGCGGGGTACTTGCCGCTGCACTTAAAATAGCAGACGGCTTAGATAGCTTATGATTATAATCAACAAAAAAACGCTTCTCATTACTCCAAAGATATTGATTAATAAGCGACTTTCTTTTTACAGCATAGCTGCTGTACGTTTGTGATTGTTGCTCATTACCAAGCAATTTAAAGCATTTACTAAGCTGATTTTCTAAATTGTAAAGTAGGCAATTTAAATCTATGGGTACAATATCTGTCGTTTGAATTGAGCTTAGTAAGTTTGACTCGGCTAACCAGCGCGAGCTAAAGTCCCACCCAGATTCGCACGCAGCACGAATATTACGATAAAACTCAGATTTTTTATCATCACTAAATCCTGATGCAAGCGCTAAGTCTTCTCTTAATGACTCTGCGCGAGGAGCCGCCTCATCATCCCAATAGCGATTTAATACCCCACCACATGGCATTGTTACCACGCGTTTTACACTTGTTTGCGTATCACTGAGTGTATCTGCTCCTTGCATCCAAAATGCGTGCTCTTTTGTTAAAGCTTCAACACACAATTTAAGCCAAGCTAAATTATGTGTTTTACTGTGAGTGTGCTGCCATAAAAGCTCAACCATCAGCGCTAAAATAGGCGGTTGTGAACGCGATAAATAATAACTGCGGTTACCATTTGGAATGCAGCCGTAATCGTTAATTAAGTCTATGAAGTTTTGTAGCATGTCTTCTACTACATCACTTTTATCTGCATCAATTAAACCTAGCGCAGTAAAGTAACTATCCCAATAATAAATTTCTTGAAAACGTCCACCAGGTACAATGTAGCTGTGCTTTAAAGCGAGTAAAGAATTAGCTTTGGGTGTATCGGCTTCACGTCGAAGGCCGCTCCACAGTGAGTTTATGTAGCCTTTTACACTGGTGGTATTTGCAGCCCCTTTCATTGTTAATAAAGGCGTTGTTATAAAATGCGCATCAACAAAGTCTCTTAATTGAGTTTTATTAAGGGGTGCTATTTGCTCATATTGTTTACAGGCACTTTGCCAATCAACACGCGCGGTTGCATCAGCAAACGTTTTACAGTCGCTAAATATGTGCTGTGTTTGTACATCTTTAAATAATTGGCTATTAAAAAAACTCATAACTGTCCTAATCTATTAACTATTGACTGCGTGTTGTGAAATGGCATGGGTGCGTTTTTTAAAAATAATCACGCTAATGAAAATTAAACTAATGGGCACAAGTGAAAGATAAAAAGCATGCTGGCCACTAAAGTGCTCAAATACATAGCCGGTTATCACCGACCCGGTAGTGCCACCAAGTGCTGAAAACACAACGATTAACCCTGTCATTGCAGCATGTTGATGCTTTTGAAGCGCACTGAGCATGACTGAGTTGAGTACCGGATAAATGGGCGCCATAAAAAAGCCAATTAATGGCAAAACAAACGCCGCCAGAGGCGCATCAAATAAACTATTCACCTCGCTTTTAGGTAAGTTTTCCGTTAGTGGTAAGGTAATAATGATCAATGCAGCCATAGCAACTAAACAACAGCTAAGTACTACAAACCAATGAATATGCTTTAATACTTGGCCCGCCACTAAGCGCCCTAAAGCAAGAGCTGCGGCAAAAATACTCGCTAGTTGAATACTAATAGCTACTGGTAATTGCAAAACTTGATTATTAAATGTAGGCAACCAAGTCCCTACCCCTTGCTCGATTAACACATACAAAAATGCACTAATAATAAAAATCAGCACTAACGGTTGATAGGTAAGTTTGAGCATAGCAATAAAGTCATTCCAACCCGAGTTGCTTTTTTGACCTTTGATAGCAGGCTTTATTGGTGCTATTACGACACTGATAATCACCAAAAGCGTAAGCGCTGCTAATACGTAATAAACGTTCAACCAGGCATTGCTATCAACAGGGTCTATAAATGCGGTGAATACCCAATAGCCACTTAATACACCCACCATAAAAATGCCTTCTATGGTGTTCAGTAATGATGAGTGACTATTTGCATCCTCAGTCACTTGGCCAATAATTGAATAAACCGACACCTTAACGACCGCAAAACCACAACCCACAGCAGCAAATAACACTTTAAACATGTAAAAGTCACTTATTACAGCCGTACTCAAACACGCTATAACGACAACTATCAGTGCTAGCAGCATTGCAAGCTTGTAGCCTAAACGTGGTATAAATGAAGCAACAACAAATGACATTATTGCAATTGATAAGTCTTTAAATCCCTCTAAAACCGACGCTTCTGTTTTGCTTACCCCTAATGTGTTTATAGCCTGCAAAATAACAGTGCCTACGCTATTTAATAAAATTGCGAAAATAAAATAGCTTGCAGCAATTGCCAGTGTGATTTTTATTTTACTCATTGCGTGCCTCGTTTATTGCGACATACGCCATAACGTTTATAAAGCAAATTACCCATAGCTGGTAAATTACCGTGTGTGTTAGTCAGTGAATCCTGAGTTTAGAGTAGAATAAATATCATTGCAATCGTTTGCATTTTAAATTTAACAATTAATATACATGCATACTAGATTAACGTTTGCTTGACTGGCGAGTAATTAATTCTATATCAATAACTTGTGATTCGACTTTTTCACCTGAAAACTGCTGTATTAACTTTTTAACTAACAAAGTCGCAGCAAATTGGGTGTTTTGTTTAATTGTAGAAAGTGAAGGATGGCTGATATCAGCCATGGCAATGTCATCAAATCCAACCAGAGCCACATCGTTGGGAATACTCACGTAGCGCTCTTTCAGCGCTTTCATCGCCCCCAGTGCAACCATGTCACTACAGGCCATGATCGCGTCAAAATACAACCCTTTTTCACGTAATAACTGGTTAATTGCTTGATACGCAGAGCGACTGGTAAGATCAATGGATATAACATGCTGCTCAAGTTTATGGGTAGAAAGTGCAGCAGCGTAACCACGATGCCTTTCACTAATTTCACCATGCTCAGGATCGCCTAAAAATAAAATATTTTTAGCACCGTGTTCTATTAAATGAGCCGTCGCTTGCATTCCTCCTAAGTAGTTATCACTGCCGACAATAGGATAATTGCTTTGTGTTTTTGGATCCCCCCATACAACTAAAGGAATACCTGCATCGGCAGCCGCTTCTATATTAGTTTGGTTTTTTCCTTGCCCCACAACAATAATGCCATCTGCTCGGCGGCCATTAATAAAGTAATTAGCCCAGTCATCTTGCGCCATAATAGAGTTAGATAACAACAACTCTAACCCCTGTTGATTAAGCGCAAGGTTAATTTCGCTCACTACCTTGAGTAAAAATGGATCGCTGATTGATTGCTCGGTTTGCTCATCAAGATTAATAATGACGGCAACAACATTGGTCTTTTGCGTACGCAAACGGCTAGCCGCCGTGTTAAGGCTAAAATTATGTTTTTTTGCAAGCTGCTGAAGCTTGTCGCGGGTTTCTTGCTTAATGAGCGGGTTATTATTCAGCGCGCGCGAAACCGTTGAGGTAGACACCCCAGCAAGCTTTGCTAAATCAGCTAATTTAATTTTTTTATTATTCATAAAACCCTAAACGCTCCACTGCGGCTGTTGCTATATCTAACTTACTGACAATATAGCATTATTATTTTTTACTGGCTTGCCCATTAACTTAAAAATTACGCTCTTGTGTAATTACGCTCAATAAAACAACAGCCCTAATTAATAAATAATTTACAAATAAATATTGCAAACGTTTGCATTTATCTCTAGAGTTTCAATTTATACAGCCTGTTTACATTAAAATTTAATCAATCTCGCTGTAATACACACTGTTTAACACACTAAAAACGGGATCTCACACATGAAATTCAATAAAGCAAAAAGCATGCTAGCTTGTGCAATTACTTTAGCCCTAAGCACACACGCTGCTCTTGCAGCAGAACAAGCAAAAGAAAAAAAAGTTGAGCGAATTGTCGTTTCTGGTACACCCGCAGGTGTTGGGATCAGAAAGATTGATGCCAGCTACGCTGTAACAAATATTGATTCATCACAAATTATAAAATTATCACCTAAAAGTACTGCTGACTTATTTAAAGCCGTTCCCGGTGTGTGGGTTGAAAGCTCTGGCGGTGAGTCTGGTGCCAACGTATTTGTGCGTGGGTTTCCAGGAGGTGGTGATGCGCCATTTTTAACACTCAGTATTGAAGGCTCGCCAGTTTACCCTGCGCCTACTCTTTCATTTTTAGAAAACTCATCGTTATTTAGAATCGATGAAACGATTGAAACAATGGAAGCACTGCGTGGTGGTCCTAATCCTGTGCTATCCAATGGTCAGCCTGGTTTAACAACCAACTTTAGATTAAAACGTGGCAGTGAAGATACTCAAGGCTTGTTTAAATACACCACCTCAGATTACGACTTACAGCGTGTTGATGCTGTAGTAAGTGGTGAAATCACCGACGACCTATATTTTATGGTAGGCGGCTATGTTAAAAGCTCACCGGGTATCCGTGATGCAGGCTTTACTTCTGAAAAAGGCAGCCAATTTACAATTAACATTACTAAAGAGTTAGACAATGGCGAGCTTAACTTTTATACCCGTCAAACAGACGATCATGGCGCATGGTACTTACCAACACCACTCAATGTTAATGGCATTGATGCTGAATATACCCAACTTGGCACACTTAACCGTCAAGCGACGATTTTTACCGGCCCAAATGCGCAACCACACGACATTGACCTAGGTGATGGCCGAGGATGGGATGGCCATGTATCCGGCGGTAGTATTAAACTTGAATTTGATAATGGCTGGCAATTTATTGATCGCTTCAATATTACCAAAGGCGATGCCAATACATTTGGCCTAGTACCTAATGGTTCAGCAACAACCGTTGGTGAAGTGGCCGACAATGGCCAAACGGCATTCGGTGCGGTAACTGATACCGAATATGCTAGTGACACTGCGATTCAGCAACTGGGTCGCTGGGTAGTATTAAAAGAAATAAGCTCGTTTACTAACGACTTAGCCTTTTCAAAGCAATTTGGCGATTTATCGGCCACTTTTGGTTATTACACCGCAAGCACATCTGCGAGCGATTGGTGGAGCTTAGGTAATACCGCGTATCATGTGCTGGAAGCTGGTGGTGAGTTATTAAATGGTATTGAATGTAACCAAAACACTGACGGGTGTGGTTTTAATTACGATATTAGCTCAACAGGCGATGCCCGCACCAATGCCCTTTACTTTACAAGCCAATATAAATTTGCAGATGCATTTACGCTTGATTTAGGTGTACGTAAAGAAAACCATGATGTGCAGTACAGTGTTGATGAAGACCTTGACGGTATTATCACTAAAACTGTTGATTACAATGAAAGTAAAACCTCATGGACAACCGGTTTAAACTATTCAATTAATGACGACATGGGCGTGTTTGCACGTGTTAACCGTGGTTATAAAATGCCATATTTTGATGACTTTAGAGATAACTTTGGCGCATACCAAGGGGGTGAAAAACTAATTAAAGAGGTAACGCAGGGCGAACTAGGTTACAAGCTTATTTCAGACACTACCGACTTCTATGCCACCTTTTTTGTCAATGAAGTAAAAGGCGATACCTTTGTAAGTCGCCCGGGTGTGCCGGCTGAAATTTTAACCAACGAAGCGTATGGTGTTGAACTTGATTACAACTTTAATCATGAATCTGGCTTTTCTGTTAATTTAAATACCACATTACAACAAACCGAAATCACTGAAAGTCCAGAAAATAAAGGCAATGAAGCACAGCGCCAGCCTAAATGGCAAGTACGCGTAACACCAAGCTATGACTTTGAAGTAGACGGCATGTACGCCACTTTATATGGAACAATTTCAGCGGTGGATGACCGCTTTGGTAATAACGAAAACACCGTGACACTTGATGGATACGAAAAAGTAGACTTAGGTTTAATTATTGAACCAATGGAAGGCATTAAACTGCAATTAGCCATAGATAACCTAACCGACGAGCAAGGTATCACTGAAGGCGACCCACGTAATGCCGACGCGCCCAATGGCCGTTACATTATGCCGCGTACAACACGCTTAAGTGTTAGTTACGCATTTTAATACACTCCCTAAGCAATAAATTAAAGTCGCGGTGTTTAATACACGGCGGCTTTTTTTATTATAGGTGTCAACCTATTAGCAAGCTCTCTATGCTCACTAACAGGTAAGTGTATGCCCTCTTTCTTGCAAGATTGTATCAGCAGATAACAATCTAAAAATTCACACGTGTGACGATCAGCGGCGGCTTTGAACTCAATGGATAATTGTTCAACTTTTTTACCTGCACCTGCGTAAATGCTTTTATAACTTCCCACTTCATGAACCTTGGGCGGGCTTATAATGATTATCTTTGGTATTGTTTTACAGTGATAAAAGGCTTTAATGGCTAAAATTAACTCCTCAAGCGCTTTGCCAATATCGATAGCAGACAGTGAAAAACGTGCTTTTAAATCATTAGTACCGAGTTGAATAATAACAACATCAACAGTGTGCGCTTCCAGATACGGTTTTAAATATTTAATGCCCGATTTATCTCCCATAAACGGGGGGTTATTGACTAAAGTACGATTAGGCTCCCCGGCTTCAATCACTTCAAAGCCGGTGTCCAACTGCTGCTTTAATAAAGTAGGCCAGCGTTCAATTTCGCTCAGCCGTTTGCCATCAACAGGAGAAATACCAAAGGTATTGGAATCACCAAAACACAGAATATTCATTAAAACGGATTCAATGTATAGCCTTGTTGCTGTAACTGCGCATGCGCAGTCATCGCAGAAAGCGCCATTTTCACCCCAGGTATAAGCTGATCTGCTGCTACCTTCATATGCATTGCCGACTGCCCGCATACATATACCTGCGTGTTATTAGCAAGCAGCTGTTTAATTAAAGATTCGGTTTTGTTATCTTTTTCAAACCGAGCTTTATAATCACTGTTTTGCAGTACATCAACGCTGGCTCCACCGTGTACCACCAGCGCAAGTTGAATATTTTCTGGTTTTACGCCGTGAGCCACATGCATATTAATAAATCGCGCTAACGAATTAATATGATTATTTTGCGCGCCCTTTTCAGCGCCTTTACCTACATCAAAAGCTATCTTAAACTGTGCTTGGCTTAAATCAGACACATGCTCGGGCACATTATAAAAATAACCATAGTCTTTAATAACAGGCGCAGGCTCTGCAGCAAGAGTACTAAAGCTAGCCAAAAGTAAGCTTGAGCCAATAAGTAACGTTTTCATACATCATCCTTTTTACTTTTTGTTTAGCCTAACGCTATTTAACGTGATTAACTAGCCTGAACATGTGAATGCGCTTTAAAAGTCATTCCTAAATAATTAAAGGTGTGTTTAAACATATCGATAAATGCGTCTGGCGCAGAGGGAGATGCGGCATTAGACAGCAGTGAAAACTGCTTTTGACGTAAAGTTCTAAGCTTCGGTTTTAACGCCTTATCATCCATGTAATCTGTGATCCTATCTATAAATGCTTTCATTTTTGGCGTGGTGTTATACCAGTACACAGGCGATGCGAACACCCAATGTTCGTAACGAAGTAACACTTCAAACAAATTATAAAAATCATCATTGTGATACTGCTTATCGTAGCGATAAGGTGAAATAACATAATCATCTAAGCAAAAAACAATGCCGCTTTGTTGCTTACTATAGGCATTAACTTGCGCGGTAGTATTGCCATTTTTACGACCACTTGAATATATGATTGCAATATTGTGTGCTGATTTTTCTTGCATTGGGTTAGCTCCTTTTTTATGATGGAGCAAAGCTTAAAACCTCAAGTTAAGTTTAGGTCAATAAGAAATAATTTAATTTTTAAAAGGAATTAAAGTGATGGCGGTACAAAAAAAGCTTACTGAAGCCAACTTAACGGTTGGGTTTGTCGCTAAACGCAGTGGCGTTAAGGTATCTACACTGCACTTTTACGAAACTAAAGGGCTAATACGCAGTTGGCGAAACAGTGGCAACCAACGACGCTTTAAACCAGATGTACTAAGGCGAGTCGCAGTTATAAAAGCGGCACAAGCGATGGGGATCACGCTAGAAGAAATTAAACAAACTCTGGCAACGTTACCAGAGCAGCGCACACCTACCCAAAAAGACTGGTCTGCACTTTCAAAACAATGGCAAGCACAGCTTGATGAGCGCATTGCTTATATGCAACGTTTACGTGAACGGGTTGATGGCTGTATTGGCTGTGGGTGTTTATCAATGAGTAAGTGCCCTATTTATAACAAAGACGACCACTTAGGTGAAACCCAAAGTGGTGCTATTTTGCTAGAGCGAGATTAAGGCTTATAAAACCTTAATCTAGACCATTTAAGCCTTCTCGTGCAGCGCGATATAATGCCCCTAGAGTTGAATCAAATACTGATTTAATAAAACTGTAAGTCAACTCTACGGCTTTACTAATAACTTTGCCAGCAAACACAAGCATGTGGCCTAGTAAACCTAAGGTTTGCGTTGCAAATGAGGCTGACGCTTTGGCTATTTTATCAAGCGTTCGCGCGAGCATATCGTAAAAAGTTAAGCCTGTACCTATGGCTGCTTGTGCTGCAACAGCACTGTAGTAACCCGAATCTTTTAATAAGGTAACTAACGCAGCGCCCAGTTTATCTGCCCAGTGTGAACTAAATGAAGCTTGGTTTCTGTCTTCAAACTTTAAACGTACTGGCGTGCTTAAAAAGTGGTTTGCTTTTACAGTTAAATTGCCCCAATTATTACTGTTTGCGGTATTGACATAGCCTGGCGTACCACTTAACTTGTGTGCTGCGCCTTTAAGACCCTGACCATTATCAAGACGAATTTCTTGGCCATTGTAGGGCGCATGTGAAAATGGCCACAAAGGCACTTTTGTAACCGGATCAGCACCGTGTGTACAGCGGTATATTTTATCAATACGAGAAGTAGCAGCGCGTGAAAAGTTATCAAGCCCCACTCTTGGCGAGCCAAATGTATATAATTTAACCGGCAACGAATACTCTGCTTTTATCCAATCGGCTGAAAGCGTAGCCAATGCACCACCTAAACTGTGACCAACAATGTGCACACAGCCGGTTATTTTGTCTCGAATGTTAGCCGCTACAAACTCTTGTAAAGCGGGCTTCATGCTATAAAAGGTTTTATTAAACCCAGCATGTACCATACTGCCGTTAGAGCCACCGCTTAACCCAAAATGTGCATCTGTTAGGCCATCTCTAAGAGAAGCCGTCCCACGAATTGTGATTACTGAATCACCTTGAAATGAATTTTTACCGTGTGCAACAAGGCCAAACCCAGTACTTAAACCAAATAAATGAGAGAAAAACCCGCCTGACACACCTTGTATGGATTTATTATTGATAGAAAAATCAAACTGATCTCGTAAGGATGCGTGCAATAACCCATTTAATAATTTTGTATTTTTTAATTCTTTAGCATCATAAGCAAGTGATGCTAATTGGACTGCCTGAGTAGGTGTTAACGTATTCATTTTAAATCCTTTTATTGGTTTTAAACGTTAGAGCTTGCAGGTGGTAAAAACTGCAAATGTATGCTGCTTATTATCTTTAGCGGCTATATCAAATGTTTCTGGCTCATTTGCGATATCACAAACCAAATTACTTAAGTATTTGGTTAGCGTATCTTTATGCTCATAAGGAAATAGCCTAACTGCCCAAATAGTAACTTCCTTTGCATTCTCATCTAATGTGTATATGTGTTGTATAACAGATTCGTTGTCGAACATGTTTGATGGCTTTGATGTTTTGATAACTTTTTTAGGGAAAGAAAAACGACCATCACTGCTTGTTGTTACTTCATCAATATATTCATCGCCATAATTTAGTCTACGAAATACCTTTTTACCAGCAACAGGCTGCTCATCAAAAAGCAAGCGCCCTTCAACTGGAGCTGATAACACAAAATCTTCCTTACTAAAAAAACCAAACATATTTGCAAAAACCTGTGTTGTAGTAAATAAAATTAGAATAGCCACAACTACAATGAGTAATGGCAACTTAAACCGCTCCATCAAAAATATAATCTCCAATAAATCAAATGCATGCACCATATACCGTAAAGAAGTGCTCTGGCGCTTCTTCTATAGGTATGTCGTATGTTTGTGGGTCTTTGGCAATATCACACTCTAAGTCAGCGAGTAAGCTTTTTAGGGTATCACTCCCCTCGTGCATAGACACGGTTATGTACCAAAGAACAACGCCCTCAGGCGTACCATTTTCTAAATAAACATGTTGAACCAATGATTCATTATCAAACATGTTTGCAGGCTTACTCGTTTTTATAGATTTTTCTGTAAAGGTAAAAAAACCATTATCATCTGTTATTGCTTCATCTTTATATTCATCACCATAAGTAAGCGCACGTACAACCTTAGTATTTGCAACAGGCTGCCCTTTATCTAATAATTGCCCTTTTACCGGAGCCGATAAAACAAAATCCTGCTTATTAAAAAAACCAAACATATCTGCACAAGCCTGTGTTGTAGTAAAAATAATGATAATAGATACAATTACCAAAAAGTAAGCTTTAAAACGTGATAACAAAATATACAAGCTCCCAACTATTAAACTCAAAATACACGTGTCGTATTGCTATTTAATGACGTTTTAAACTCTTAACTATCAGCGTTAATGAAATTGCCCATTTCAACTAAAATTTATTCTAATTGGGTACAAAGCGCACTGCAAGCATTTAGAGCAAAAAACAAGCAATAAATCATTCCTTAAAAAAACAATTCATAAACCAGCTTACATATAATGCTAAACCCGAGTCCCATCATTAATATATAGCCATACAAAATAGCAATAGCGCCACCCGATGCATCCCCTATCTTGTCTATTTCAATACATGTAGAGCACACTATAAAAAAGATAAAAAAGTTAGCAATTAAGCCTAATATATAAGCTTCGCCAAATAGTGGAGAAATACCGACTAATATAGCACTTAGCATAATAAGTATGCCTGAAAGCGCCTCCTTCAGAGAAAACTTATACTCAATAATTTTGAGCACTAAGGTCACGACCATTAATGCTAAAAAATAAACCGTAGGTTTAAACTGGCTATATAAATAATCCACACTAAACATTTGGCTAATCGTTAATGAGGGCTCTTTAGCTGGGCTTAAATCTTCCGTTATCGCGCTTGAAGCGTCATCGGTAAAAAAATACGCAGCCGCAACAATTATTAACTTTATCATTCCAAAAAAGATAAAACTGGCGACCATAAACCCTATTGAATCATCTCTGGTCAATCGCTTGTTTGCTTTGCTTTCTACAATTTTAGCCAGCAATACACCCAATAAGCACACACTACCTAAATAAAGCAGCGCGACCCAAAACTGATCAAGATAAAAAACCGATAAGCCAGGGGCGATAAATAAAAACATTGAATCTTCATTATCTAACGAGCTTTTGGGCTCAACGCTATATTTTGACTGTTTAAAAAGTGCTAAATAAACAAATAATGGCTGTAAAAACAGCATTAAAATGCAGGTGTTTATAAGAGTCATTTATCATCCTTGATTAACGCCAACACGCTGCGCCGAGAGTATTGGCAATTTCGAAACTAATTAAAGGTTTATTTTTTGCAGGTAAGTTTTAAGCTTTAATAAGCCCGACTCAAGCTCAAACTTCTGTATTTTAGGGTTTTTAAACTTAAACCCGTTTGAAATGTGAGTATTAATCATCGTCGCCATGCCTTCAAAACCCGCAGGGGCAGTTGCGACTAAATCGCTCAGTAATGGCTGAATAAGCTCTTGATGCTCTTCAATTTTGGTTGGATCCTCGTAAATATCGTATACAAGGTTGGTTAGTGTTTGTTGGTGTTGTTGTTCCATAATAATTCTATAACGCCCTAAGTTTGGCGTTTATAGCTCCTTTTTGGATTTGATATTTAATTGTTCATTGCTGCTACGGCATTTTCTTTTAATGTTTTAGCTAAAGTATCAGAGCCATCGTCTAGCTTTTGATCTATCACATATTGCGCATTAATAATAACATTTGGCCAATCTTCAAGCTTGGTATAGATTTTTGCTAAATCGTAATGAATCGACCTTAACAGAATTGGATAGGGCTCTTCTGCCTGAGTTAAAAAAAGCTCATATAAACGTGCGGCTTCCTTTAAATCTTCCTCAACAAACAAACCACCATCATAAAGCCATGCAAGCCTGCGAATAGCCAAATTTTCATTTTTCAGCACACGGCGCTTTAACTCATTAACATAACGGGAGCCGTCCCCAGTATGATGGCCAATAAAAAGTAATGCTTCATACTCACCCATGTCGTAAGCTTTTTCGCACCACTTTTCAAGCTGTCTAGGCGCATACATTAAACTTTTTTGACATTGAAGCATCACTGTATTT
This sequence comes from Pseudoalteromonas sp. APC 3495, assembly GCF_030407645.1. Lineage (NCBI taxonomy): Bacteria > Pseudomonadati > Pseudomonadota > Gammaproteobacteria > Alteromonadales > Pseudoalteromonadaceae > Pseudoalteromonas > Pseudoalteromonas sp. APC 3495. The sequence goes on from NZ_JASDDA010000013.1 coordinate 17,019, forward strand.
TTAGACAACTCTGGGTTGTTGATATCAAGATCTGGCCATAAAGTCTTTGATAACGACTTAGCCTGAACTTGAGCAGTGATTGTGCTAAGAACAAAAAAAGCTATAAATATTTTTTTTACCATTTGAGAGTTCCATCAGAATTGACTCTTTGTTCAGGAATATGAACTTGAAATGTTTTAACTGAATGTTTAGAAGGGAAACCTTCACGATAAAAATATTGCTGCTTGAGAGTATTTATTTCAGTTGAATCGCCTTCACAACGCCTTTGAGATAGGCAAGCAATACCACCTATAAAATCTATAAACCTAATGCTATTGATTCCCCTAATTGGCATTAGGGTATCTAAACCAGGCTCGTAGTTTGAAGCCTGTACAGCATGCCATCGATGCATAAAAGCAACAATACGATTTGCCTTCGATTGATTTAAAACACCCGCTATATTATCAGCCCATATTTTATTACGACGGGTGTGCGTGCTCAAACAGTCCCCTCCAATATATTGATCATAAGAGCACTCCTTATCCATAGCCTCCATTATTTGTTGCGAAATATCTAAAGCAATAATTTTTAAGCCAATATCTCTAGCAGCTTTTGCTAACTCACCATAAGCTTTAGGAACTAAATAACCCCAAGCCCAGTTTTCATCAAAGTATTGTTGAATTTCTCTAAAACCTTTACCCGTACGTTGGTAAAAATCAATTTTTTCTTGCATAGAGCGTGGCAACATCTCCATCGCAAAATGAGTAAATCCAGCTCCTTTAAGCTGTTTTAGGGCTTTAATAGCTTCATATTTATAGCCAGCGGTATTATGGCTCGATTCACCAAGCATCACTAATCGCGCATTACCGGCCATTGTTCTGTAATTTACATCCGTGTTTATTTTATTCATTACCTATCCTTGATCTTTATTTAAATTTTCAAAACACCATTTATAAAATTCAATAGCGTCATTATTCTCAGAGCTGTAAGGAGCAACTGCATATTCATAGCTCATTGCAAATAAAAGCGCTTTTGCAGTGAGGTTACATTCTTCACTTTTTGAAGAACATTCCTTTACTCCACGCCATAATGACATTGCGCGGCTAACATACCCGTCGCCCTATTTTTATCTATGTTCCTTTGTATTTCAGCAAAGCTATACAGCCTTACTTTTTCTTCCTTTTATTTCCTTTAGCCATCTCTTTTTCAACAGCGGCCCGAGCGTCTTTTATATCCTTAAAAAAATTATATTGATATTTTATTAAGCCTTGGTATTTATTTCCCTTAATTAAATAAAAAGACAGCAGCATAAAGGCTATATTAGTAACTGTAGCTATATGATAACCACTTCCCTCTAAAATCATAAATGATGGTAAGCAAATCAAAGCTAAAAATAGAGCATAGTATTTCAATATCTTTGCACATAGAAGAGAGCCTTGACTAACTTTAAAGTTAAAAAAGCAAAACATAATTCCAACGGAAAACAAAATGCCCAACAGCCACTCAGGACTTGTATCAAAGTACTGTGTTAACAATGTCATGCCTGAATAAACCGTTCCCAAAAGTAAGATGATTGTTACTAATAAGAACCTACGTAAAAGCTTCCATGGGGGGAATAATAAAAAGATTTGGGTACCTTTAGCCATTAAAACCGTCCCCATAGACCTAACTTTAAATTTTAGCTAATCAAAACTCTTGAGCTTTTTTGAAACGTACCAAACTATACCTACTTATTTAAGTAATTATTTTAGATAGTTTGGAGCCGTTATTACATTTAAAATGATAAATATATGTCCATTAAAGCTTGAATCATTAAAATCATCCACAAATGTGAGCGGTATTCCCCCACACTTTATCCCAACTACTCTGACTCTGAACGGTGACAAACAAGTGGAGAAAAGTCTGTATTTTCAACCTTAATTGAACAATTCATATTAACCACACTTTGACTCAGTAAAGATAGCTCTAAATCAAATGTTAGAGTCTGAGATTCAACACTCAGATTGTAAATATCTAAAAATGATAACTTTTTAAAATCGTGCGTGACTTTTAGTGCCTCGTCATATACATCACAGATATTCTTTCGTTTAATAAGCTCATTACTACCTGCTTCTAAAATCTCTAATCGTAAACATGGAAAGTCACTCTCAGGATGAAATTTTATCCAGCGGAATAAATTATCATTAACCCTTTCCACATGCATCTCTATAACATCTAGGCTCACATATGTTTTGTCATCATTACTTTCCGATTCAGTACAAAAAAAAGTTAAAACCAGACAAATGCTAGTAATCAGTTGTTTCATCATACACCTATGAATTTATGTATTTAATACGTGCCTGCTGCCTAGTTAGTGGTACACCACTCCAATTAGCACTTTTATTTATTTCAGCTTTAAAGGATATTAAATCATTGTTCGCAACATGTTTTTGTAAAATTTTACGACTAGCAGGGTGGTAATCTCCTCTAAATCTTAAATCTATCAAAACATTTTTTATCTTCGGGTCTAAATTTAGCCAATCTGTTTTTCCATATGTTTGACTTGTTATAGTTTTATTACATATCCGCTTTACATCAGATTCCATTTCTTTATAAACAATTTCAAATAGCTTTAATTGCACCTGTGCTGATACTTCAAAATCAAGTAAGTCTTTTTCTATAACAAACTGCTTAGCTGCATTACCCATTTTACCTGCAGCAAGGGCTATAACATTAGCCACTTTATTATCGATGCCCGATTGAATAAGATGACCACTAACTTTGGAAGATGTTTTATCACGCATATCGTAACCCCGACCAATGGTTAACCCAGACCTATTGGATGGAACATGGAAACAGCGGCTGTGATATAACCCACCTTCTGTACCCTCAGCATCCCATGTTAAAATACCGTAGTTAGGCTTTGTAATTGAGACTTTGGTATAAGTGCTAGACAAAAATTCAACTAACTTTCTAAAAGTCCCTCTATTTGCAGAAACAACACCGTCTGGATTACCCATTTTTATGACTTTTTTCTGAAAATGCTCAATTAGGTCAATAAAGTGATGATCAACCTTATTAGTTGCAATAGGAGATAACCCCGTTTTACGTGCATAAGCATTTAAGAGTGAGCGTATTAGTTGTACGTCAGCCGATTTATTTGCTGATTTTAATCCAACACTTGCAGTCATATTTAAGTTGAACATGAAATTCCTTTTCTATAAAAATACTTTTTTAACTATTTATATTAGTACTATTCAAATTTTGAACATTTCGATGAAAATCGACTATATTATTTTACAGCCTCCCCCTACCGACATGGTTACAATTTCTAAACAGATATGAAGCCATTAAAATGACCATCATCTATATATATCTAAAAACTTACCGAGAGTGTTATCTCCCATAATAAATTCATATTGCTCTGTATCTCCCCATTCATTACCAACTTCATTAGTATTTGGGTGAAATAATAGTGAAACACCTGTTTTAGAATCCATATTTTGATTTAAACCGCGAAAGCTATAATGCTCTAAAGTAGCAATTTTATATTTTCCAATATACTCACCATTTAATTTAAAAAGCTGAACTTCCATATCAGCATATGCTTCAACAAAAACTAGGTTTAGCTTTTTAGAAAAAACAGCACTAGCATCAAAGCTAAAATTTATTTCAACAAGCCGTTCCTCATGAGTCCATGATAAGGTTGTATTAGGCGAATCACCTTCTCTGTTAAACACTCTTTTTATTTTCATAAATCCTAAATAACTCTATTAAATATACTTTGAAATTTGACTTTATATGAATCAGGTTTTGCTAGCTATTTAAGTATTTACTTTCGTCCACTCTCTGCTAACCCCTGGTTCATACCTTACAAACCAGGGGTTTGGTTGTTGCTCTGCAGGTATAAAATTAATGGCGTTAGGCGTTTCAAAAACACCTACAGGCTGCCCTTTATCTTTCAGACATACAAATTGCCCATCAATTAATTCAAATATACCTTGCTCGCCACCAGCAAGAAAAATACGCTCTTCAATTGCCCCAACTCCGTACCATGAATATTTAGCAGACCCAATATCTGTGAAGCCATTTTTTGCATTACCTACTAGTAAACAGCCACTTCGACCAGTAATAAAAACCTTGTCTCGAGAAAGCACTTTTACATCAGTGAACGCATCTTGCTGCGGTATGCCTGAAGGTAAAGTTATTTTCAACCATTCATTCCCATCGAAATGATGTATGTTTCCATCATAACCAACAACATATACGTCATCAGAAGCTGAGCCATCTATTGCATTTGGCGCTTTTGGAAGTGTGTACTTAGTCCAAGACTGACCGTCCCAGTGAAACGCAGGACCTGCAAAGGAGGTTACCCATACATCTTCGTCTGTTGTTCCCCAAATTGCATTTAACTGACCTTTAAATACTTCAGTAACATTCCACTTAATATCAAAACTACCTGAATTAAATTTTAATCGCTCAAAAGGCGGCTGCTTAAAATTAATATTAGCATTAGTAAATACGTCACCTTGGTCATCTACAACCCATAAATGACCGTTTTGTGATGACCACATAGCGTTAAGCTGAAAATTTGCACCTAAACACGTCTTAACGTGTGTTTTTTCCTTTAAGCTTACACCGCCTACAGCATTTAACGCATCCGCCTCATTGTAATATGTTATTAATCTATGCTCACCAAGGTTTGATACCTTAAGATCAATTACATGTACTATCTCATAATCATTACGCATTATTTATACTTCCAAATTCATTAAAAATCTTCGCCTATCTCAATGGTATCATCATCAGGAACACCACCACCGCCAACTAAATTAGACATTTTGGCATCTTTATTAACCCCTGCATTATCTAAGTAGTTTTCAGCATCTATTCGAATCGCCTTAGCCACTAAAGCTGCTTCCTCTTCTGGGATCCTCGCCTCGTATACGCCTGGCGCCCTCTCAATTGTCTCCATACTAAGCGACTTTGCCGTCTCACTCTCCATATGGTCTAGCCATTCATTTACTGTGGCGTACTCGCCTTTTTTATCAAGCGATTTAGCATAGTCTTTTTCAACATCAGTAAGGTACCTATGCTCAGTGCCTTTACTTTGATCATCAAATACAAAGTATGTTATCGCATCAGCTTCATTGTAATTACCAAAGTCTTTGCCTATTGGTACATTAGAGCGCTTTTCTTTTGCATACTTAGATCTTTCCATGAAGCAAGAGTGGGGAATAAAGTGCTCCCGCTGGTAGCCTTCCTTTGTTATCCCTTGTAATTTTTTATAAGGGCCAACAACCACTCCATGCTTTTCATATAATGCTTTTCTGACAGATTCGTCTGTAAGATCAAGCTCATCGTCTGCTAATTCTCTTTTTGACTTAACATCTAACTTTGGCTCTTCTGTATAGTCATTATATTTATTTGGGCGTGCAGATGACCAATCTTTATCATCTGCGAAAGTAACTTGCGTACCACCACCCTTGAGATACTTCCCATTATCTACTTGCGGGCCAACAGGACCTTCGTATACTTTAAATGGCCTTAGCACTTCATAAGTAACAACATTATCTAATGTTGGTTTCCATGACTCTTTAATAGCTAGTTTTTGCCTTCCATATTCTGTATTCGTAATATTGTCGAATGTGGCAAACCTACCTGGCATATCTTCACTACCATCGTCAACTATCATACTGAAGGTCTCTCCCACCTTCATATCCCTTATGGTCGCTTTATAATCAAAACCAATAGGCCATGGAGACATATTTTCAACTAAATCTTTATAGGCTGCTGCGGCTTCCGAAGAACTTGAAAACATTCCTTTATGATCTTTTTGAAATTCATTCCATGTATTTTCTTTACAAGCAAGTCCAAACGGATCTACCCAATTAACCGGATTCGGCGCATATTGATAATGGTTTATCCCACCTACTAAACCAATTGGATCTTGGTTAATAAAGCGCTGCTGTTTTGGGCTGTAGTAGCGGTAGCGGTTGTAATGTAAACCACTTTCCTCATCTAAATACTGCCCTTGAAAACGGATTGGCTGAGTAAAGCTATTTTCTTTACTAAAGTCAGCGTCTGCTTCTGGCTCTTCATAACCATACACATCGGCTTGGTTTTCCCATACCACTTCTGCTTTGTTGTTGGTGACAAAAAACCAAACAAGACATCCACTCTAATTCTGCAAGCAAAGCTGTTTTTCTAGATTTATTTTTTTAGGCTCATAATTAATATTTTACGACTGCGTTACTTCATTTCATCCAGTAAATAAACCATTATCACCTTTAAACCTAAATTACACGCATAGAAACAACTGCACCATTGCAGTAACAACTTTTTCTAATGAGTAATTTAAAGTTTATGCTAATAGCTTTTCACAGTTACTAAGATCCGCTCGCCGTTTTCTGTTTAGATTTTCACAGTAACTTGCTTGTGAAGACGGGCGGCCAACTGCACCATGAAATACGCGTGTAAATTGCGTAGTCAGTTTCACCCAGTTTTCTGGCGATATATTTAACCTTTCTAGCAAAGGGAGGTTCATATTATTAATATACCCGCGTTTATCCTCTTGTATTACTCGCCCTGTTAACTCAACAAGTTCAAGGTACGATTTAAGTTCAAACGGTAACCCTTTTGGCATTATTTGACGTGGCATACCTGCAAAGCGGAGCAATTTTTTTGTTTGTTTGCCATTTTTTGCGTATGTTAGCCGCTTTTGAACGCTCGTATGGTCAGAGTCTTCTGGTGTATTTGCCATTTTGGCTCTGATGGGGTTTAAGTCTACATACGCCATGCAGGCCGCAAGTGCGGCTTCATCAAGGAGTGCTTGAGATTTAAAGCGACCTTCCCAGAATCTGCCTGAGCAGTTATCTTCTTTATTTGCTCTACGAGCAATATTTTCATTCAATAAGCGCATAAACCAGCTAATACTTGATAGGCGCTCTCGATATTGTTTGACTGTTTGATTAAAAAAGATAAGCTTAGCTTTACTTAACTTTTCACCTTGTATGTATTTTTGCGTGAGTAACGTGCCTTTACACAGTTTATGCCAGCGAATAACAATTGCTTTATCATTCAGTCTATTTGCTTTTTTATCATCAACATACAACACTAAGTGCGTGTGGTTACTCATAACAGCATAAGCACACACATCAATACAAAATATCTTGGCTAATTTAAGCAGCTTATCCTCAACCCAACCTCGTCGATGTTCATAAGATTGCCCTGTAAAATGGTCTTCACCGCACAAAAAAGCACGCCGAACACAACGCGAGATACAGTGGTAATATTTTGTATCAACCAAACTTACTTGACGCTTTCTTGCGATTGCCATAAGACACCCTGCTTTTTTTTGCACTGATAAAAGCCTAGTACTTAGTTAGCCAAACTGCAAAAATTAGGATGGGTGTCCAGTTCATTCAGGTGTAGTTCATTCAGGTGTCTAGTTTATTCATCTATTGGGTGAGCGTGCCGTTGTTGTTAAAGCAACTTAGCTGATTAAACGAGTTATATTCACGGCAGGTTTTTATGCCTATACCGGTTTCGCGGATTTGGTTACCAAACTCATCATAATGAAAGTCGCTATCGCCAAAGTGGGTTAAACGGTCTGCATCAGTGATGCCTGTAATAACATCATCATTATCACTTAAATCACTAGCAAGTGTTGTTGTACTTGAATCACTATACTCACTGTGAAGCACGTTATTTGTGTTAGCTAACTGGGTGCTTTCAACATTATTTATAGTATCGCTAGCATCACTTGGTTTAGCATTTTGTTGCTCGGTTAATTCATCATTTTTAACCGCTGACTGGATAACTGGGTTACCAAAACTATCCCACTGGTATTGGGTAGTTTTTGTGTTCTCACCACTTGCTAGATTTTGCTGAATTAACTGTCCAAGGCTGTTGTACTCAAAATTAATATTATGGCTACTAACGACTTCCTCTTTTCGCGCAATCAACTGGTTTACACTGTCGTAATTGTACGTACAGGTATCAAAAAGCGCTTGCGCAGGATGGGTTAACTGCTGCTGTGTTAAGCGGTTAAATACATCAAATTGTTGGGTAAGGGTTACATCATTACCAAACTTTTGCGTTTGAATATTACCTTGGCTGTCGTAGCCATAAAAGACTTAAGCAAAATTGCCTAAACCTTCAAACATCCATGTTTTTAAAGAGCGTTTTATCTTATATTTAAAATGAAAGTATTGATTGTTTGATTAAGCTGTCTTTATTACTGTATAAGTATTAAAGCAATCAATTGTATTCTTTTCCTCATCTATTTTTATACTATCAGGAAAGCTAAATACTCTCCTTAGATCATCAAAATTTATATCTTTCTCTAAATGGCAAAAATAACCAGTTCTATTGATGCCCCAAATATATTCATTAACAGACTTATTACCATGCCCTATTAAAAAATCTACAACTGGCTTTAGGTGTGAATAGTCAGCCTCATCCTCACTAGGGTAATCCTGTATTTTAATTTTTTCAAATGAGACAGGAATAGGTACTAACTTACTAACTTTTCTCACTACTCCATACTTAACTTAAAAGCGATATTTTGGCACTTCTTTAATATTTCTGAAAATTCAAGGTCACTTTCTTCAAATTCACGAACTGCGAAATGCCCTAAAATTATTTTCTCTAATTTACTTCGATCAGGTTCAGAACCGTTCAATATCATCTGTAAATAGTGTAGTTGTTTTAAAATGCTTTTATAAATATCAAAATCAGGAATGTTTTTTAACCTTTTCTCAGTTAAAGATATACCTTCTTCTATTGTTTCCAAGCGGCTCATTTAAGTTATCTCTTCTTTTTAAAAGCTAATTTATTAGCAGTAAAATATTGTGTTCCACCACCTTCTGTTGGATATGATTCCCCCCGAACAGACCAGAAGTCATCAACCGCTTTTGCTCTACTTCTAAGGGCTGGTGTATCTTCTTGGGCAATATAAACACCTTTAATTTTAGGCTCTATACTATTTAATGCTCTATTTGTACCCATAGGGCTTATGCCTAATTGAGTTGGCGTGATATTGGGATCATCTGAATAATAATTTCCTTGTGGTGCTCCGGGTGATTGAAACTGATAGAAGACTTGACCGCTCTCAATCATGACTTTTTCTACCGGGTGAGCAAAATCAATTCCTGTAAGATGTGACGGAATATCTTCTTCCTTAAAGCCTTGCGATTTATAAAACTCAAAAGCCACGAGTTTACGTTGCTTAATAGTATCAGCAATAGGCGTTTCTTCTTGCTCGCCCTCCTTACAACTCAACCCAAACGGGTCCACCCAATTAACCGGATTTGGCGCATATTGATAGTGGTTTATCCCACCGACTAAACCAATTGGATCTTGGTTAATAAAGCGCTGCTGTTTTGGACTGTAATAGCTGTAGCGGTTGTAATGTAAGCCACTCTCGATATCTAAATATTGCCCTTGAAAACGTATTGGCTGAGTGAAGCTATTTGTAGTGTTTGCCTCTGACTCTTCATAACCATATACATCTGCTTGGTTTTCCCAGACTACTTCTGTTTTGTTGTTGGTTACAAAACGTGGAGTATTCAGTTGGTCTAGGTGGTAGTAGTACACCTCGCCTTTTTTAATAAGCGCAATTGGGTGAAATTGATTTGGTAGGTTGATATACCAGGTATATTCACCGTGTTGGCACTCGCCGATTAACTGGTCGTTATCCCAAATGTAGTCAATTTTACCGTGCTCGGTGTGCTTGGCGATACGGCGGCCGAGTGGGTCGTAATCGTATTGGGTAAGCGTGCCGTTGTTGTTAAAACAGCTTAGCTGGTTAAATGCATTGTACTCGCGGCGGGTTTTTATACCTTTACCGGTTTCGCGTATTTGGTTACCGAATTCATCATAATGAAAGTCGCTATCCCCGAAATGGGTTAAACGGTCAGCGTCCGTGATGCCTTTAATAACCCTATCATCTTCGCTTAGGTCACTAGCAAGCGTTGCTGACTTTGAGTCACTATACTCACTTTGAATTACACTAGGTGTATTAGCTGACTGGTTGCTTTCAACCTTATTGATAGCATCGCTATTATCATTTGGCTGAGTAGTCTGCTGCTCTGTTAAATCATTATTTTGAATTTTTGATTGGCTAACAGGGTTACCAAAACTATCCCACTGGTATTGCGTGGTTTTTTGTTCTCAGAACTTACTAGATTTTGTTGAATTAACTGGCCAAGGCTGTTGTACTCAAAATTAATATTATGGCTGCTAACGCCTTCCTCTTTACGCGCAATCAGCTGGTTTACGCTGTCGTAATTGTACGTACAGGTATCAAATAGCGCTTGCGCAGGATGGGTTAACTGTTGCTGTGTTAAGCGATTAAAAACATCAAACTTTTGAGTAAGGGTTATGTCATTACCAAATTGTTGCGTTTGAATATTGCCTTGACTGTCATAGCTAAGCGCTGCAAGTTCAACAGCCGTGCTATTGGCTTGCTGTAAGTGAATAGCACTTAGCTGACCAAATTTATTGTAGCTGTATTTAAGCGTACTTGAATCTGACAAGGTCAGTGATTGCCTTGCCCTCATTAGCATAGAGAACTTAAGGGAAATTGCCTAAGCTTTAAAATATCCATGTTTTTAAAGAGCGTTATATTTTTACGTTTTAGATACGTATTTAGGTTATTTTTGTTTTCTTAAAAAACTTAAGTCAATCACTACTAAATATTATTTTCCAGTTAGTTATTAAAATTATTAACTGAAAAAACAATGTTACATATAGAAACATCTCAACTGAGTTCGGAATATCATGATTTAGATACGTCATAATGCCAAATATAAGAGCTATAGATAAGTAAACAATCTCTTCTTTTAATAAATGTAATAACTTTGCTCTATTAGTTATTGCTTTCCGCTCCATATTTTTTATTACTGCGCTCAGTTGCAATCAACTCTTTAAACTCTTGGGCTTTTAAATAAAAAACATGAAATTCTTTTACTTTTTTAATCCAATGATAATTAATAACACGCTCTCCATAGTAAGCTCCTGCGAGTTGTCCATATATAGCACCGGTAGTATCAGCATCTTCACCTAAATTCACTGCTAATAAAGCACCAGTTTCAAATGTATCAGAATGATAAAACGCCCATAAAACAGCCTCTAAAGTATGCATAACATAACCACTAGCACGTATTTGAGAAGCACTTTTAGATTTATATTTAGCGTCTACTATCAATTTAACAATAGATTGACATAATGGATTTTTATCCCAATAGTCATTAATAGGTGTGTAAATGCCATCAAGTAAAATTTCTTTCGATACCCCATGTAAAGCTCCCCAAATTAACCCACTAAAATATCGGCACGCATCTACTGCTTCTTCTGCACCATGAGTTGTTTTAGAACTTAAAGCAGCGTATTTAATCGCGTCTTCGAAGCTGTAATAGTAACGAATCGGTATTGGTGCTAAACGCATCAACGAACCATTTCCAGCTGAATTAGGATCTGTATCACCAGCTATAGGATCACCTGTTCGTTCATAATTTTTCAGTGCATGAATTACGGTATTTCCAATATCGAAACATTTACCATTAACACTAAAAACACCATCTTTCCACCATTTAGAATACAAATCCATTTGATCTTTTGGGTCAAAAATTTTAGTACGAACAAGGCTATGAGCTAAGCAATACATCATGCTAGTATCGTCAGTCCACTCTCCTGCCTTCAAGTTAAATGGCCCACCACCCACAATATCATTAATCGGCTCAAATGTTCCAGGGGCCTTAAATTCAAGCGTTGTACCTAAAGAGTCACCTAACGCGCATCCTAGCAAAGCCCCTCGGAAACGATTGATGTCATCATCATAATCAACTTGAATTCTTTGATAGTATTCTTTACATTGCTCATCAGTTGGCCTTGGAACAGCGATGCGATAAACATTATATGATGACATCCATTGTGTTTTATGAGGCTCTCTAGAACCACTTAATTTATTTGTCATAAAAGGAAATCGAAGATCATTAGGGATTTTGTTTTCCATTTCTAACATTCGAATTATTGTGGAAGAGGTAATTAACTTACCAGAATCATCATAATATTTTTTGTCACTCATTTTTAAACCTCTTCCAACTCTATGAAGTTTGTACCATTTACCTTAATACGACTAATAACTTTAAATTTCGTTCCTGACTTAAACAGTACTTCTTCCTCATCAGGCTTGACTGCGGCATTATTGGCAATATTAACCCCGCTTTTAGAAGTTATCATTATTTTAGTATTCCCACTAAAAGGCTTATCTAAATTGCTCGATGAGCTTTTAAAACCTTTTTCATGGTGTATGCCGCCAATAGGGAACAGTTCCTCTAATAAGTCATCGCTGAATTCATCTCCACGAATAACCTGTCCCTCATGCCTTAATGCTGAGTTCTCTGCTAGTTTAATTAACGCTTGGTCAGTATCAGCAACAACCCGAGCCCACTTTTCCTTATCCTCAGGTGAAAAGCCTCGAAGACCTGCATTAATAGGCTTGTAAAGGTCTGTAGTATATACTGCTAGTGATAAAAACTCATCACGAGTTAAAGCCTTCATATCAGGATCTAAATGGTAATTCATTAATACGTGATTTTTGAACTCTTCCCCCTCTTTCCCAATTAAACTGGTCACTATATCTAAGTCTGAGTTAATTAATTCATCAACTGAAGGTGGTCCGTCAATACATTCGTCAATTATAGATTGAGTGGTCATTGGGCTTGGCTTTTCCATCCCATTCAATATAAGTAACGAAGCTGGATTCCCTGTAATTAATTTCTGTTTAATCTCTTTTGGGGTAATGAATCCAATTTGTGCAGCTTCTAATAGATCTCTTTGTAGCTCCCTACTAATTACGCCTTCGTTAACTGCTTTCTCTAAGCTTATTTTTAATTTTCTCTCACCTTCTTTACACATTAACCCAAACGGATCAACCCAATTAACCGGGTTCGGAGCATATTGGTAATGATTGATTCCACCCACTAAACCAATCGGGTCTTGATTTATAAAACGTTGTTGTTTGGGGCTGTAATAACGGTAGCGGTTGTAATGTAGGCCGCTCTCTTCATCTAAATACTGCCCTTGAAAACGAATTGGCTGAGTAAAGCTATTTGTAGTGCTTACCTCTGGCCCTTCATAACCATACACATCGGCTTGGTTTTCCCACACGACTTCTGCTTTGTTGTTGGTTACAAAACGTGGAGTATTCAGTTGGTCTAGGTGGTAGAAGTACACCTCGCCTTTTTTAATCAATGCTATTGGGTGAAATTGATTTGGCAGGTTAATATACCAAGTATATTCACCGTGTTGGTATTCGCCAATTAGCTGGTCGTTATCCCAAATATAGTCAATTTTGCCCTGCTCGGTGTGCTTGGCAATACGGCGCCCCAGTGGGTCGTAGTCGTATTGGGTGAGCGTGCCGTTGTTGTTAAAGCAACTTAGCTGGTTAAATGCGTTGTATTCACGGCGGGTTTTTATACCTTTGCCGGTTTCGCGTATTTGGTTACCAAATTCATCATAATGAAAGTCGCTGTCGCCAAAGTGGGTTAAACGGTCTGCATCAGTGATGCCTGTAATAATCCTATCGTCTTCGCTTAGCTCACTAGCAACCGTTGCTGTACTTGAATCACTGTACTCACTGTGAAGCACGTGATTTGTGCTTTCTGACTGATTACTTTCAACCTTATTGCTGGCGTCATTAGCATCGCTATCATCATTGTGCTGAGTAGCTTGCTGCTCAGCTAATTCGTTATTTTGAATTTTTGACTGGCTAACTGGGTTACCAAAGCTATCCCACTGGTATTGCGTGGTTGTATCAACCTCAGAACTTACTAGATTTTGCTGAATTAACTGGCCAAGGCTGTTGTACTCAAAATTAATATTGTGGCTGCTAACGCCTTGCTCTTTACGCGCAATAAGTTGGTTTACGCTGTCGTAATTGTACGTACAGGTATCAAATAGCGCTTGCGCAGGATGGGTTAACTGCTGCCGTGTTAAGCGATTAAATACATCAAACTGTTGAGTAAGAGTTATGTCATTACCAAACTTTTGCGTTTGAATATTGCCTTGGCTGTCGTAGCTGAGCGCTGCAAGTTCAACAGTGGTGCTGTTGCCTTGGTGTAAATGAATCGCACTTAGCTGGCCAAATTTATTGTAACTGTATTTAAGCGTACTTGAATCTGGCAAGGTCAGGGATTGCCTTCTGCCGTAGTCGTCGTAACTGTATTTTAAGGTGTGCGCTTGTTGCTGGTTATGCACTTGCTCAGCACGTACTAATCGCCCGCCTTTATCAAACTGCTGCTTTAAGGTGGATTGTGCATTATGCGCACGGGTAATTTTACCTTGCAGGTTATAGCTGTAATAATTGGCGTTATTAACGATGTGCTTATCGGTTGCCAAACTGGCATGCTGCGCAATCACGCGGCCTAATTTATCGCGCTCAATTTTTACATGGCGTTTATCGCTTTGTGTCACCGAGGTTAAGCGGTTGCAAGCATCGTATTTATATTGCTGTAGCGTACCGTCAAACCCAGTTACTTGCGTTGGGTTTTCGTTAGCGTCATAGCTTATACGGTATACATGGCCGTCGCTACGCTCAATGGCGGTTAGGTTGCGCTCTTTATCGTAAGTTAAATGCAGTGCACTGCCATCGGGCTGAATAACACAATGTGGCTGGCTTAGCCCTTCAAAGTGTTGCTCGGTGGTATCGCCCTTACTGTTTTGCGAGCTAATTAACCGCCCTGCATCATCGTAACTAAAATGTTGATGCTGTTTGTTCTCGGGGTCTTTTTCGTCAAAGGCAATAGTTTGCGCAAGCTGGCCGTGCTCATTGTATTTATATTGAGTCAGCAAACCTGCGTTATTAATGGTGGCATTTACACGGCCTAAACTGTCGTAGCTGTAGCGAATGAGCTCATCGTTATGGTGTTTGGCTAAAAGCTCGCCTTGCTCGTTCCATACAAATTTAGTGACTTGACCATCTTTATTTATGTGTTGGGTTAGCTGGCCAAATTTGTCATAGCTGTAAAGTACGGTGCGACCGTCGCCAAAGGTTTCACTTTGCAGTAAACCCGCTACGCTGTATTTACGGGTTATTGTTTGACCATCAGGCAAGGTGGTTAATACACGCTGACCCAATTGGTTGTAAGCAAATTTAGTGACACGGCCATCTGGCTGCGTTATTGATTCTAACTGGCCGTAAGGCGTATAGCTGTATTTTATTTCACTGCTATCAGGCTTTATTTCCGTTATTTTTTGACCTTGTACGTTATAGCCGTAGTGCCACACATTACCATTAGGGTCGGTGTGCTTAACTAATTTACCTTGCGCGTTATGTACAAAGTGTTCTTTGTGGCCACGCGAATCTATACAAGTTGTTTCACCAGCGTCTAAATTATATTCAAACTGATACGTATAGGTGTTGTTATCGCCCCACTGTTTTATACATTTAGCACTCGATGAGTAACTGTCCCATTCAAAATGATGGCTAAAACCACTGGCACGGGTACGCTTAGTTAATAAGTTAGCGGCGTTATAGCCATAATGCTCTGTTTCACCCTGCTGATTGGTCGCACGAATGAGGTTTTTGTTTTCATCATAATCATATTGCGCAAGAAACGGCGTTAGTAATACTGGCTTATTGTTATCACCTGTACGATAAGCCGAAATGTTTGCCAGCAACCCTTGCGGGTTATATTTTAAAATACAGCCACGCGCTTTATTTACCTCAACGCGATGCAAGCGCTCTTTCGCATCGTAATAAAAACCAATACTTTGGCCTTTTTCGTTAATAACTTTTTCGAGCAACCATGAGTTTTCGCCAGCTTTAAACGTAAGATGCTGATCATCTGGGGTTACCAATACTTGCTTACCATTAGTTTGGTAATGCAACGCTAAATTACTGCTTAGCTGATAGCTCGATTGCCCCGGTTTTACTTTTTCAAAGCGGTGTTTAGCGCCATGCTCATCTTGGTATTCTAACCAGTAGGTGCCTTTTTGTTTTGGGCCTACTTTAGGTGGCGGTAAATAGTGCTCAGTTAGCTGCACCATAAAGTCATGTCGCCAACCATTCCCCATTACACTGCATACATCCGCATGCGATGAACGGTATAGGCGTCGCCAAATTAATTGTTTACTCCCTGCTAGGGTGAAATCAATAAGCGGCAGTATTTCTTCACCTGAGAGCATAGAAACCGGATCAGAACGACATTCTTGTTGGGTGATAGGTTCTTCACTTGGGGTATTATTCCTTGCACCGCCACTGTTTTTAGCCGGCGCTTGAGAGGCACTTTTACCTGAGGCTGTTGAACTGCTCTTACTACTTGGCTTTTTACCTGCTGCGCCGCTATTGGTGTTATCGCTTACCTGAATGGCCGACTTAGCTTTTTGGTGATAACAACTAATTTTATCTGCAACCAAAGCTTGGGTTAATACACTCGCGGTTTCACGTGCAGACGCACCGCGCGAACAGCTTATTCCTGCAAGGTTAAGCAAGTTAATAACGTCTAAACGTTTAGCGGCGTCGCTAGTAAGCGCACTGCCTATTTGCGCAATTTGATTTTTGGCACTTTCAGGCGTGTTAGCTGCTACAGCAACAAAGCCCGACGGCGCAGAACCTTTACCAGCGACGAGGCAAATTGGGTAACTTATTCCTTGTAAAACAACGGTATTACTTTGCATTAGCTGTCTACTTCCTCACTTATCCATAAGTATGATGCTGCACCTTGATGCTTTGCTTGCTCTTGGGAGAGCATTAATGCATAACTAAAATGCTCAACAATTGCAGGGCTTGTGGTTAATTGGTACAAATTAACTAACCCTTCTAGTGCGCCTATTTTCCCTAATTTATAATTGGGTAGTTCGTAATATGTGTGCTCATCAATTAAGCTAGTAAGTAGCTGTAAATTGTTTAGCCAACTATCATCATCTACCCCATTTCCCGGTGCAAAAATTAGATCAATCTTATTCTCTGTTTGTTCAGCTAATCGCGTAAGCATACCTGCTAGCTGATTATGTTTGCTAAAATCAATAGATGCTGCAATCTCATGGCTTACCTGCGACCACCCGCAAGGCACCATTTCAACTACAGCCAACGCACCACCTACACCTTGATATACAAACTGTTGCTGTTTATTTGCTTTAAAAGTTGCATCTAAAGCAATTACATTAAATTTTTGCCATTTTTTTTCACCAGCCAAAGCTATAGCAGAGTGTGCACCTGTTGTTCCATGAAAAATCAGCTCACTGCTATGATCGGGGTATAACTGTTGTAAGCTTTGAGCTAATAACTGTTTGAGCTCATCTTGAAATGATAATGCCGGTAGTAACCAAATCATCGGCAATGTGCTGTCGGTAACTTCTGCCATTAATTCTTTAGATTTAATTATGCAATCGTAAACACATGCATCCCAAGACTGCCATTGCAACTCATTAAAAACAGCACTGTTATCGTCAAATAATAATGCATCTACGCTGCTAATATTTGGGGCTGAAAAGCATGTCATCTCGATTGAAAATGCACTCATGATGCCACCTCGTCCTGAGCTTTATTGGCAGCGAGATGTTGATAATAGCGATGTAAGTTAAACACCCCTTGGCTATAGCTATCCATGGCCGATAAATAAATGGCATTAGGCACTTCATCAAGAGAGTGTCCTGCAATCAGTCGTAAACTCGACAGGGCGGTTTCATATTTAGACCAGTTATGTTTTAACTGCTGCTGAAACTCTAATAGCGCGCTTTCATCACCTTGCCAAGCGAGTCGCTGGATATCGTACTCCACTAGCTGATCGAGTTTATCACCTAACATGCGTCTTATTAGCGCAATAATTAACGCGGGTTGCTCTACTTGTTGTAATAAAGAATTAGCTAAAACAATCAGTTTTACAAAACCGCTTTGTAATAAAATATGCAGTGTTTGATCAACCGATAAGGTATTACTAGCATGATTGCTTAAGCTATTTACTTGCTCAAAATTTAACGACAACAAAAATAACGACATTAAGGGTGATAGATGGGCTTGCTCACTTAATGCATCAAAAATAGCCGTTAGTATCTGTGAGTCGTGGTGCTGCGCAAGCTTGGTAATTTTATTTATCGTTGCCAGTGTTTGCGGGGCAATCTCTTCCTCAGCACTGTAAGCAAAAAACAAGGTGTTTAAATTTAATAGCCGAATTAAGTTAAAGCTATGCTGTTGAATAACGACTTTATTTATAATGATTTTAAAAAAGGCTCTCAGCGCTGGCTCATTAAGTAATTCATTTATAAATATAATATTTTTATTTTGTGGCAAGTTAGCCATGACTTCAATACATGCTTGGGCAACTAATTCATCGTTTTTGGTGTTAGTTATTATTTCGACTAGTTGCTCAGTGGTGGGCAATTCAAAGTTATTTTTTTGATTATTGTTTTTTGCGTTTACCCAGCAGCTTTCTAATAGGGTTTTTCTTAAATAACGAACATGACCTACACACGTAAACGGGCACAATTGAGCGTTACTAATTTGTAGTAATTGTGCTTGATGAACACTTAAATAGGTCGTTAGCAAAGTTAACCACCAATTAAAACGGTTGGGTTGCCAACGATGATCTTTCCGCCGTGGCCACTATCATCGCCCATTCTAGCCGCAGGTTTACCATTAATTTGAACACTACCCGAGCCTGTTTTCACGCTGTCTGGCGGGCCAACACACACTATCATGTCGCCTTTGCGGGCAGCGGGCATACCACCTATTAACACATTGCCAGAGCCAGCAACTATAGGTCCGCCCACATGTGGAACTTTAGCGGTCACTTTAGGGCATACATGCATATGACCAATTGTAGCAGCGGGTTTGCCCATTTTGACTCCTTGTCGTGTCTTTGTTGGTTTATGAAATACTATTCATAAAGCGGGATAACTAATAGCTTGTTACTGGTTACCAGTAGCGAAATTTCTTCAATTAACTCATCTTTACTGTGATCAGCAAGTGCCACAGCGCTTTGAGTTGCATATTGATATAAGTTTGAAATTACATTTTCACTATTAAGTGCATCACTTAAATGAATAAAAAACTGCTGTGCATAATAGCCATTCATGGCTTTTAAATGACTTAAAGCTGGGCTTAGTAATGGATCATCTGGCCTGTTTATCGGTAAACACACTAAATGCGGTAAACCATAACGGCAGTAAACAACGTGCCCGTTATTTGCAATGCCGTTTCTAAATCCTGATTGAAAGTTATTGACTATTTCCATCATTAATTTAACTTAATTACACCAGCAGATAAGGTAATGGCACTGCCATCTACTTTTACATTACTGCCTTTAATATCAATGTTTGTACCTTCTATAGTAATATTGCCACTACTGCTCATTTTAATTTGCGCCGAGCCTGTTTTAATCACTATTTCGTCACCCGCTTCAATATTAAGTGTTTTACCGACTTTTAAGGTGTCATTTTCACCCATTTCAGCAACACGGTTAGCTGTGACTTTGAGATTATCGTTATTAAGAATTTCAACATTACGGTCGTTATCTATTTTTTCGTTTTGATCGTTTTTAACGTAAAGCTGTTTATCTTTTTCGGCTTGCATATACACAAGCTCGCTGCCTTTTTTATCCTCAAAGCGGAGCTCATTAAAGTTATCTGCTCCACCTTCTTTAGTTGAGCGGGTTTTAATACCACTTTGCGTTTTTTCACCAGGTAATGCGTACGGAGGCATTAGGTCTGCATTATAAACAGCACCGCTTATAATAGGTTGATCTGGGTCGCCATTAATAAAATCAACCAGAACTTCTTGACCTACGCGGGGAAAGAAAAAGGCGCCCCACTTTTTGCCAGCCCAGTTTTGTGCAACTCGGATCCAACATGAACTTTTAGAGTCTTTTTTACCTTCACGATCCCAATCAAATTGCACCTTAACGCGACCATATTGGTCAATCATAATTTCATCGGCGCTATCACCCGTTACTATGGCTGTTTGTACGCCGTTGATAACCGGTTTCTTTTTGCTCACTTGCGCTCTGTATGGAATGTCTTTTGGCACACATTCAAAGTGGTTAGAATACACTTCTTCACTCGATGCTTGTGCAGCGCCTGATTGGTTTGGTACCACAATCGACGTCATCATCGAGGTAATAGCAAATGTTTTACCTTCAAGGCGTGGGTCTTCATGTTTTTTGAAACTAAACAGTTTACCAACAGAAAATGAGCGGCAGTCACTGCGCCCGCTTGAGAGCTTCATGTCTCTTTGCAGTGACTCTAATTGTACAGATGCCAAATTAGCCGCGCGAGGATGACACTCTGACTCTGCTGTATATTCAAAAATTTCTGATACCGATTGGGTCGGTAACTCGGCATTTGCTTGCTCTGCATCAGGGTAACGCGATGGCTGTTTAAAATCGTAGCCCAAACGTTTGAAACTACCTGGCGCTAAGCTTAATCCGCCCTGCCAACGCGAAACATGAGACTCACTTAAATGGCCAGTTGAATGAACAACTTTAGCCTCACCACACATTTCATATGCGGTAATATCATCTGCTAAAACTAATGTATGGTTACTTTTTGTATGCTCAAAGAAGTAAAAAATCCCCTCGCTTTGTAATAAGCGTTGGATAAAGTCAAAATCTGACTCTTGGTATTGCACACAGTATTCGTATTTGGGGTAGTTTTTACTGGTTTTATCTGAAAAAGCCACATTGTGTTGGCCAAACAAATCAGCAAATATATCTTTAATTGTTTTCTTTTGGAAAATGCGACTGTTTTTACGATTACGCATAGAAGCGGCAAAAGGTACAATGGTAGCTTGATAATCAATGTAATTTTTTTGCTCATCAACATCCGCCGTACGGCTTCCGTTAGAAACAAGCTGACTCACAATACCGTGATAATAACGCTCTCCGCCACCCTCGGCATTTTTTACCTTGATAGAAACAGGCTTGCCAACCAGATCTTCATGTGCAATTTGTTGGCCTATGGTGTACATATTGACCGACATAACAAACAAATCTGACATGGCTTCTTGCGCAACGAAGCGTGTTAAATAAAGGGCGTCTTTACCAACAGGAGTACTAATTTGAATTACGTTTTTATCTTGTGTTGCTTTTTGCATTCCTTGCTTTTCCCATCCTGAAGATCAAAAAAAGCCCTGGGCAAAGCCCAGAGCTACAATCGGGTAACAAATATTACATTTGTTGACCTTTAACACCGCTGTAACCATATACAAGTGGTGCAGTGATGTTGTTTTGGTCGTCAGTAGGTGTAACAGTCATCATCATTTCAGTGTAGCTGATAGTGATTGTTTCAATTGGACGGTCGTTTTGAACTGATACTGAGTAGCTAGAGATCATGGCATCTGTAAGTTCGATTTTCATGATTTCTTCAACTTTATCACCTTGTTTAGTGATATGGAAAACAGCAGGTAGACCTTTACCAATAGTTGCTTCTTTGAAAAGATCCGGAGATGCTTTATCTTGAAGTTTAGTAATAGTCACATCGCCTAAACGAGTAGAGCTAGATTCACGATCCATCGCCGTACCAGTCGCTGCGCTAATTTCACGGCTAACGTTCCAATCTAAAGATAAAACTGTAATTAAATCTTTGAAAGACTCAGCAGTAGTTTCGCCTTTGATTGAACCGTATTTTAAATATGTATTTGCTTGCATTTGATAATGCTCCTTTTTATTAAACAATATTATCCATTATGTGGATTCGTTTACTTTGGTTACCCAAAATTCCTTGAAATCATTATCTTTAAAACAGCAATGAAAAGGTCTTCAGAATTCCTTTCCCTAGATGAAGACAATGTCTCAAAAATTCCTTGTTTCTATATAAGACACACGAATTATAATGCCCTAAAACTAAAGAAACAACCTTAAAAACAAGTTATTTTGAATTAACTTTAGTTAACTCAATATCAAACTCATTATCTTTAATTAACAATGAGATAGATGTTACTTTTTCACCTTCAACCATGCTTGAAAGCAAGATCTCAGACAATAGAGGTAGTACTTTATTCTGTAATATGGTGTGAATATTTCGTGCACCCGATCCGGCATTTTGACAATTTGCAATAATGTGCTCAATCACATCATCGTTATACGTTAATTGCGCATCATAGTGCTTTTTAACACGCTTAATTATTTTACTAATTTGCAACGCAGCAATCTGGGTAAGAATTTCATCACTTAACGGAATATATGGAATAACATTAATTCGTCCTAAAAATGCAGGCTTAAATGCCCCTAATAAATCATCTTGTAATGCTTTTAATAAGCCTTTAATACTTGGCTTACTTTCTTCATCTTCAAATAAGCTCATTGTGGTATCAGTACCCACATTTGAGGTCATAATGATGATGGTGTTTTTAAAGTCGATGTCTCGGCCTTCACCGTCTTTTATGGTGCCTTTATCAAATACTTGATAGAAAATATCTTGCACGCCAGGATGGGCTTTTTCCATTTCATCAAGTAGCACTACACTGTATGGTTTTCTTCTTACTGCTTCGGTTAAAATACCGCCTTCGCCATAACCAACATAACCTGGAGGTGAGCCAAGTAGTAATGACACTTTATGCTCTTCTTTAAACTCAGACATGTTGATAACCGTTACGTTATCTTCACTGCCATACACTTCTTGTGCTAGTGAAAGTGCGGTCTCTGTTTTACCCACTCCGCTTGGGCCTGCCAGCATAAATATACCATTAGGGCGACTTTCATCTGCAAGCTGAGCACGGGAGGTTTGTACTACTTTAGCCATAAGTTCAAGCGCATGATCTTGGCCAACTACGCGTTGTTTCATTTGCGCAGCTAAATTTAAAATGCCATGAATTTCATCTTCATGCATTTTACCAACAGGAATACCAGTCCAATCAGAAATAACCTGTGCAATCAGCTCTTCATCAACTTGCCAATGCACCATATTATGTTCATACGAGGCTAGCTTAAGCTTGCTTTCTTTTAACTGCTCAAGTACTTCAGCAGAAGAGTCTGCATCGTTTGTGTTAATCGATTCAAGCGCTTGGTTTAATTCTGCAACGATGCCTTTTTCAACGTTGAACTGCTCATTTAATGGTTCAAGTTGCTGTTCAATCTCAACTAGTTCAGATTTAAGTGCTGATAATTGTTCGCTGTGATCTAAACCGGTTTTTTGCTCACGATTTAACATTAAAACTTGCGCTTCAATTTCACTAAGTCTATTCATTAACTGCTCAATCGCATTAGGTGTCGATGCTTGGCTCATAGCAACACGAGCACAGGCCGTATCTAACAATGCAACTGCTTTATCGGGAAGTTGTCGCGCAGTAATGTATCTGTGCGATAGATGCACCGCACTTTCAAGTGCTTGCTCTGAAATAAACACTTTATGATGCTTTTCCATAACAGGAACTAAACCACGTAGCATAGCAACCGCTTTTTCTGGCGTTGGCTCTTCAACCTTTACCACTTGGAAACGACGTGTTAGTGCAGCATCCTTTTCAAAAAACTTTTTATATTCAGCCCACGTTGTTGCTGCAATTGTACGTAATTCCCCTCTTGCTAAAGCAGGTTTTAGTAAGTTAGCCGCATCGTTTTGACCCGCTTGTCCGCCACTACCAATCATAGTGTGAGCTTCATCTATAAAAAGAATCACAGGGTCAACAGCGTTTTTAACTTCGTTAATTAACGACTTTAAGCGATTTTCAAACTCACCTTTCATGCCCGCACCTGCTTGAAGCAAAGCCAAATCTAGGCTGTGCAACTTAACGTTTTGTAATACTGCAGGTACGCCTTTTTGGGCAATTCTTAGGGCAAGTCCTTCAACCACAGCGGTTTTACCTACACCCGCTTCACCCGTTAAGATTGGGTTGTTTTGACGACGTCTAGTTAAAATATCAACCATTTGACGTATTTCAAAATCACGACCTAGAATAGGGTCTATTTTCCCCGCTTTTGCTTGAGCGGTTAAATCAACTGTAAATTGATCTAAGCTTGGTGTTTTAGATGAACCATTTGCAGGTGTTGTAGCACTTGCAGTACTGGTATTACGTTCTTGCGATTGGGCAACAATTTCAGGCCATGCGTGTAACAGTTGTCCAGGTTCTATATTATTGAAAAGCTTACTACAACGCGTTACTAAACTAGACAAGGTATCGTCTTTTGTGAGCGTGTAAATAACGTAAGCACTACGAATTTGCTCATCGGTGAACTCAATACTGGTACTTAACCATGACTGCCTTAATAATGTAGTCACATGCACTGATAGGCTAGGCGATGAATCACTGCCCGTTTTAAATGACTCTAGTGATTGGTTTAAATCTTGCTTTACCTGATCAATATCAATATCGAAAGAACCGAATATGAGTCTAACATCGTCTAGTTGCTGCTCAATCATAGCTAACAACCAATGCTCTAATTCAACCGTAAAATGGCTGCGGCTATTACATATTGCAACAGCTGCCTCTAAGCTTTTTCTACAATCTGGACTTAGTTTTTCAACTAATTTATTTAATGTCATCGTTGACATACGCTGTTCCTTTTAATTTTTAATTATCCTTTAAACGATAACTTAATAGGGTTAAATTTAGGGGTGTTTTTACTCGCCATTAAAAAGCTATTAGCGCCAAGTTGGCATTCCCGTTTAGACAACTGCACCGCATCAAGTTGTTGAAAATCTGATTCGATGATAAGTCGAAATGAAATCGCATTGCCCGCATAATCTTTTACAATCTTTGTAGCTAACTCAAATAACTTGCCTTTCGGTAACAAGGATTTTGCTTTATCAATATCAGTAGTGCTGATATGAATCTCAATATTAGAAGAAATATCCCATATCTTTTTACCTATTACGGTATCAACGCCTAAGCGAGCATGTTGTCCCTCATATAGGCGCTCACTTGCTAAACAAGTTTGTTCTTGTGGCTTCAAATCATGCCACTTTCCTACCATTTGTTTGATGACAACATCACAACCAAGGTAAGAGCTCAATACACTTTTTAAATCAAAAGCGTTGCGAATTTTTCGGCTATAAAGGCCTGAAAAGTGCAACTGATGATCATTGTAGCCGCCACTTAAAAGTCCCAATATTTGTGTATATGGGTCTTTGTTTTTATCTTTGTTCACATGATTTAAAGACGGCTTATATTTTTTCCACGCTCGATAATATAAAGACACCAAACGATGATTAAACATATCGTAAAAGTCACGCATGGTGGTATCTTTATAGCGAAGACGCTGCATCACCAGCTCGCTGTAAAATTGGGGTAAAGCACCCGAGCAACCCGTTAATCCCATAAAAGAGATCTGCATGTTGACTTTATGCAACCCATCTTCAAAGCTAGCTTGCTCTAATTTTGTGATAGCGTTACCTGGGTAACCAAATTTTTGTGTTGCGGTAAATTTAATTAACTCTTGCTTTGGGCTACTGTCATACCCTACATAGCGATACTCTAAGCAATGCTTTTTAAGCTGGTTTTCAATAATGAAAACAGCTTTATAAAAATCAACTTGTGACGCTTGAGAAATAATATGCTGGATCATATTAACGGGCTTTCCCCAACTCGAGCAGGCCATTGATAATACACTTGCTCTTGTTCTTTGAGCCTTAAACTAACACGCGTGAAGCTATTTATTGCCGCAAATTGTGCAAAGAAATGATCGAGGATAGAAGCAAAGAAAAACATACCACTTCCCGAAAAATCATCATTGGCAAAGGTAATTTCTATTTCGCTTCCCGTTGCGAAGCTTACTCGTCCTTTTTGTACAACACGCGCCGTTGCTGGTTCTACAATCACGCGGTAAATATTATCGATAAGGCCTTTTGTTTGCGGTGAAGCTCTAAAGTCATACAGCCGTAACACTTCTTTAAGCTTGTTACATGCATCATCTCCACTAAACGCATCAAGGGTTAAATGATTAACTAATTGCCAACGAGTTGCATCGGCTAATATCGGTCTAACTGCATGAGTAAATGGGATTAAACAACGTATTTTTTTTATTACATCACCACGTTCAGGCATTAAAAGTCCGAGTTCATCATCTCCAAAAGGCATGCTAGCAGGAAGGTTTCGATTACTGCAATTAGCACGTACTGTTAATACCGTGTTCCCTTCAGCATAATCCATAGCGCTATTTTCAAATCGTGCATCTACCAATGATAGAAACGATTCCGTACCTGACTCAACATAGCCACCGGCCCATGAGGCGGTTTCTCTGCGGATGTGCCAAAATAAATCATCATGGCCTTGGTATCGTGGATGAGTCTGCCCATAAAAAGGACACACTATTTGTTTGTTCCCTTTGTGATCAAACGCAATAACTTCTGAGATACCAATCACCTCTGAGATTTCAGAGTCCATATAGCGTGGTGTTAATTGGTATTCGTATTCACTCAGCTCAGGGCGAATCGGTTCTAGTTCTTGCTCAAACATATTGATAATGGGTGTACATCCCATTAAAAACATATTTTTGTCTACTTGCTTTTCAAGCTCGGTTGACTCTGAATCAAGGTAAATATACACACTGCATTTGTTAGACTTTTCAGGCAGTGATGAACGAATATTTTCAAGCTCAACAAAGCGAAACTTTTCCGGAAAGGTAAAGTTTTCCACCAGTAACCGATAACCAGCACTTGAGCGCTGCGAATAGGGCACCACCGCTTCATTTGCATCAAAGCCTACGGCTTTTAACTGGTTTTTAGAAAGGTACTTTATACCCTCTTCACCATTATCAAAAGCAATACCAATAGCGTGTTTAAATAATAGTTCATACACTTTAAGCGTATGATGCCATTGGCCATTTATAAATAATCGTAATTTTTCCAGCCCGGTTTCAGCTAATGATACACCCGGATATTCACCGGTTAGCTCAAGTTTAAAAATTGACTTAGCTTTTTCATGCCAACGAGGCTTAGGGGCAACAAACGGACTATTATCAAATTGGGCACTTGTGATCTCAACAGGCCATAAATAAGTTTCGTAACAGGTTTGAAACTTACATTGCTTCATCGACTCAACATTGGTTTCTACTTCACTGCCTCTTGGAATGACCACGCCCGTGGTGGACAGATTTTCAGCTTCTAATTTTACTACCGACATTGAAGGGATAGGCGCTTGATAGTCTGGCAGCATTTGCCCCAATAGAGCATCCGTTAGTTCAGGAAAGCTGTCATCTAGTTTTTGCCTAATATTTGCAGTTAAAAATGCGAACGATTCGATTAGCCTAGATACATGAGGGTCTTCAATATGGTCATCACTTAACTTTAATCGCCCGGCAACTTTAGGGTACTTTTCAGAAAAGTCTTTACCCATGTGGCGAACAAACGCTAGTTCGCGATTGTAGTACTTCAATAACTCATCGTTCATAAAGAGGCCTCAATAATCTTCATACCTAAATTAACTGGCTCAACTTCAGAATCAAAGCTAATAAATTCAGGTTCTGGATCGGCATACAACAAGGCGTTAATCCTTAGGTTTAATACTCTGTTCACGGGTACTTCATCATCGGTAAACACTTCTACTTCAATAAACCGTGGTTCAAATTTTAAAATTGTATTTCTTACGGTTTCGCATAAAAGTGCACGCCCTTCGTGAGAGCTTACAGACATACTTGAAAAATCAGGCAAACCATATGATAAACACGAAGTCGACAACTCAGCATATTGTGATGGCCAGGTATGCCACTGAATTCGAGCATTTAGCAGCGCTTCTATGTCTCTACGCACATTTTTTCTCAGCTCACTAATGCTGATCCCCTCAGTACGAGAAGGCGCATCTTGAAAGTCAGGCTCATCGTCAATGAGCCTATCTAAAATAGATGCTTGGAGTTGCTGCTTATGTTCAATCATAATCGTCTATTGCGCTTACTCTGCTGTTTCAACGGCGTTGATTTTTAGACTGGGAATGGTGATTGCCTCATCGTTGACAAATAACATTTTCATTCCTTTACCTACAATAAACTCATCTTGTAGTTCATCCCAATCAGAAACCTGACCTAACTTTTCAAGCTCAGTATTTGAGTTTGCATAAACCAACGGTAAATGTGCCGTGCCTGAAGGACCGTCTTTGATAGTGATCTCAACACGTAACCAGATGCTCTCTAATAAAGACGCTACAGGTTCTACTTTTAATGTTTCAATTTCATTAAAGTTTGCAAGGTAAAACTTGCCATTCGTGCCTAGCACTTCCAAATATGGGCTTAAGCTATCATCTAAATCTCTAATTGCTGAATGCTCATCATCAACGCTTTCAAGACGAAGCGCTTCCATTTGTTTTGCAAGCGTTGCCGCTTCAGATGTTTCGCCTTCAAGTAGGGCTACGTGCATTTTTAAGAACAAGGTGTCTAGCTCATTAGCTTCATGAAAGAGTTT
This sequence comes from Pseudoalteromonas sp. APC 3495, assembly GCF_030407645.1. Lineage (NCBI taxonomy): Bacteria > Pseudomonadati > Pseudomonadota > Gammaproteobacteria > Alteromonadales > Pseudoalteromonadaceae > Pseudoalteromonas > Pseudoalteromonas sp. APC 3495. The sequence continues at coordinate 45,306 of NZ_JASDDA010000013.1, forward strand.
AGGAATACCCTTACCTTGATAAAAATCTACACGCGATTGTTGTGCGCGAATTAAATGCCTAAGGTTAACCGCACCTACAGCAAATTCAGGGTTCTTTTGCACCATAAAATCTAGCTGTTTATCTGCTTTTTCAAGTTCACCGTTAATGCAAAGTAATTCAGAATAAAGACTTCTAATATCAAAATTTAAAGGCTCATCTTGCAACTCTTTAGCGCAACATAATAAAGCATCAGCAAGTTTTCCCTCGCGAATTAAACTGTGTATTTTCTTCATGACTATTCCTTTATTTTATGATGAGGACTGAGCTCTGTTATTAACTTAATACTCGAGACCATTTGGTCTAACTGAAAATGGGGCTGTAACTGCAAAACCGAAAAGTAATGACCCGGATTAGCCTTGTTTTCACTTACTTTTATTTTTGCATTACTGAGTGGGTATTTACTTCTAATGTGCTCAGACGCAGAGTCTGACGCGGTTGTGTAGTTATTGATCCACGCTTGTAAATCTCTTTCACACGCTTGAGCCGTGCTATAAGAACCAACACGATCTCGGGCCAATAATTTTAAATAGTGCGCAAAGCGCGATACACATAAAATGTATTGCAACATAGACGATAAGCGCGCATTGATATTAGCAGCGCTTGAGTCGTAATTTTTTGTCTTTTGAACCGACGCATTACTGTAAAAAACAATATGTTCGGTATTTGTAACCGAAGAGGCTGGGATAAAACCGAGTTCAGAAAATTGCTTTTCAAACTTACTGGTTACTAACAAATCCAGTGGCGGCTTGGCTTCTTTTTGATAAGTATCATTAGCAAAACTATCGCGAGCTAGCCCTGTGACTAAGCCTTTTGACACTTTCCCTGGCTCTATACCACGTATATGCCCAAACCAGCCGCTATCGCAGTAAGCTCTGATTATTGTTGATACAAATTGATAGGCTGCATTTCCCCACAGCATATCTGTTTCTGGATTAATAATTTGTTCTTTGAAATAGAATTCTTGATGGCGCTTACCGTCATTAGCATAAGGCGGCCTAACTAGCACATGAGGGAGTGTAAAACCCATGAATCTAGCTTCTTCCATTTTCCTAAAGCTTTGCCATTTTATATATTCAGGCTGCTCAAAATGATTAAATAAATCAGAGTAATAACCTAAATCTGAAAAGCTATCAGCGCCAAATAAGTTAGCCGATGCCGAACATATAAAAGGAGAAAATGCGGCGGCAGCCGTTCTTGACACTTCTTTAATCGTATCTATATCGTTGTAAATAGTGCCCGCTGAGCAACCATTACTAATTTCATAATCACCAATCACAATACCAAAGGGCTCGCCGCCGGCACTGTCAAATTCGTTTTGATAGAGTAATTGAAAAAACGTACTTTGATCGAAATCTATCGCTTTATTTACGTCTTTTGAGAGCGTTGGCCAGTCACAATTAAGCAATTTAACTTTTACTTTTTTTTCTTTGTCTTGTTGCTCTGTTTGTAATAATAGCCACCATAAATTTCGCCAACTAGCTTCTAAATTTTGAAAGCTTTTTGCATGAATTATATGATTGAGTTGTGCAGAAATCAGTTGATCGAGTTCAATGATCACACGCTGTAAATAAGGACTCAATGACTCCTTATTCCAAGAAAGTGGAGAATCAGAAGAGCCTTCAAGCCATAATAATAACGCTTTATCTAGGTTTTTTTCGTTCAAAAACCTATCGAGTAAAGCGTCATTATCACTTATTCGAGACTGCGACTTTTGTTGAAAAGTGAAGTCTTGATTGATAAATGAAAACTCTTCGTGATTCATTCTATTGCATCATCCTTAATGCAGAGAGCGGTTTTATTAACCGATCTCTGGGATTTTAGCTACAAGGCGTAAAGAAGAAGTAAGCTCTTCCATTTGTAACCAAGGTTTAAGCCAAGCAACAGCGTTATAAGCACCAGGTTGTCCTGGGATCTCTTTTACAGATACTTTCGCATCAGCAAGAGGGTAACGTGCTCTAATATCTTGACCACCGCCCTCTGTCGCATTTACATAAGACAGAATCCAACGGTTTAACCATGATTCAACGTCTTCGGCTTCCATAAAGCTACCAATTTTATCGCGCGCCATTACTTTAAGGTAATGAGCAAAACGAGAAGTCGCCATTAAGTAAGGTAAGCGTGCTGAAATGGCAGCATTAGCGGTTGCATCAGGTGTTGAGTAGATTTTTGGTTTTTGACAGCTTTGGCCACCAAAGAAAACAGCATAATCAGTGTTTTTATAGTGACATAAAGGCAAGAAACCTAACTGGCTTAGCTCGGCCTCACGACGGTCTGTAATGCCAATTTCTGTTGGACATTTAAGATCTGGATCGCCATCATCACTTGTAAATATGTGCGTTGGTAAGCCTTCTACTTTACCACCACCCTCTGCGCCACGAATAGCAGTACAGAAACCATATTGAGAAAAAGCAGCGGTCATGTTTGTTGCCATAGCGTATGCGGCATTACTCCAACAGTAATCACTATTATCAGTGCTGACTGAACGGCCATCTTTCGCTTCAACTTCAAATTCTTCGTAGTTAAATTCTTCAACTGGTTTTGACGCTGCACCATAAGGTAAACGCGAAAGGAAACGCGGCATAGTAAGTGATACAAAGCGTGAATCATCGCTGTCTCTAAATGAACGCCATTTAGTGTATTCTAGTGATTCAAACACTTTTTCTAAATCACGTGGCTTAGTTAATTCTTCCCAATTATCAAAGCCAAATAACGACGGTGATGATGCGGCAATAAATGGACAGAAACCAGCGGCTGCAACATTAGACATTAAACTTAATGTTTCAACATCTTCTGGGTGATTCGTAAATTCAAAGTCACCTACAATCGTGCCATACGGTTCACCACCTGGGGTACCAAATTCTGACTCATATATTTTCTTAAAGGTTTGGCTTTGATCAAACTCAACAGCTTTACTTAAGTCTTTATGCAGCTCTTTCTTTTTCATGTTTAAAACACGAATTTTTAATGTTGAGCTAGTTTCAGAATTCATCACTAAGTGATGTAATCCGCGCCATGAGCCTTCAAGTTTTTGAAACTCATCCGTGTGCATTACGACACTTAACTGCTTTGAGATTTTTTGATCGATTAATTGAATTGCTTCATTAAACGTCACAGTCATGTTTTTGTTCCATTGAACTGTGCCTTTTAATGCTTCTTCAGTTAACGTTTTCAGTAACTCTTCAGCACGGCTTGACTCTGTTTGTTTAGTCGCACCAATTGCTTGCTCTAAAAGTGAAGAACTAACTTCTGCTACTGATTCTGATTCTGTTGCTAATTGTTCAGTGCTCATTTATCAGTCTCCTCTAAGTTAAGTTCTTTCGCCATCGAATCTAAGCTTGCTGTATTACTTAAAACTTCTTCTAGTACGTTTTCAAGTTCTTCTGAGCGGTCAATCTTCGTCATCAAGTCACGAAGCTTGTTACGCGTTTCCATCAATTTGCGTAACGGCTCTACTTGATTTACAACGGCTGCAGGCTCGAAATCGTCAATCGATTTGAAGTTCAAGTTAACTTCAAACTGAGAACCATCATCCGTTAATGTGTTGTCTACTTTTAAACGTAGAGATGGGTTCATACGCTTTAAAACATCATTAAAGTTATCACGATCAATTTGAATAAAACGTCTATCTTTTAGTGGCTTAAGCGCTTCTGTATTATCACCAGAAAAATCGCCCATTACACCCACTACAAAGGGTAATTCTTTTTTTACTGCCGCGCCCTCAGTTTCCACATCATAAGTGATATGTACTCTAGGTTTACGAACTCGTTTTAACTTATCATGGATACTCATTGAGAACTCCTTTTACTATGTTTCAGTTTCGCTGATCTTAATGCCAGACAACTTAAAGTATCCAGTCCTAGCATCACTATCTGTAATTAACTCATTTAATAACTCAGGTAGCGATAATTCGCTCCATCGAATAACTTGTTCTATCGTATAAGACATCGGTGAATGAGGTTCAGTCTTTCTGAAAAAAGTCGCAATTTCTTGAAGTTTTTTAATTGCGTTTTCTCTTGAATTAATCTCATCACTGCTAAGCTTTTTAGGTTGCTCTGAGTCAGCTTGAATCGCATCCTCAACGAGTTCCTCTTCAGGCTCAGCGTTAGCTTTATCTAGTGCAGTTTGCGCTGCTTCAAGCTTATCTGCTGCTACGTGTTTTACCGCCGCTAAGCTCACTTCTAATGCTTGTTTGATGTTAGACGTCGGTTGTGGCTCACCTGTCACCTCATCCATAACTTCGCTCAAGGCAGCAAACTGCTCTATCGCATCTTCAATATCGTTTTTTAAAGACACAAAAAATTCGGTACTGGTCTCAGCGGCACTTTTTTCTAATTGCTCAAAATCAACTGCGCCTTGGGCTATTTTCTTTTCGCGCTTTTCATCATTTAAACGCGAAATATCATACCCTTGCTGATACTCCCAAAAAGAAAAAGGATCCATACTGACACTGTCTGTCATATAAATGCTTTTTATTGGGATGATCAACGTGCCTTCACCGGCTGTACCATTTAAGCCAACTAAGGCAGACACTTTGTCTGAAATTTCATCACCGTCATCAAGTGTTGGATAAAGGGATTCAAAATGGTGTTCAAGCAAATACTTGGCAACGCGAAAACCAAACGCTATTCCTTTAAACCCGTGAACGCGGCATAAACCTTCAATTAGCCATGCAAGGTATTCAATATCCTTGCTTTCGCTTTTAACTGCCTCACTGCATTGTTCAAGTAATGGCAGCCAATCTCGCGAAAGTGAAGCAATTCCCTCTTCATCGACTAAGGCATTTCTTTCAGCCGCACGAAGTTGGTTTCTTAAATCTTTTAAGGCATAGTAAGTAGACGTTGGAGAGACGTCTGAGCGCGGATCAATACCTGCAAACTCAGCATCTGAAATAGGGGAAATATACTCTTCAAATAAAAACATTCCATTGTCCTAAATATTATCCATGTGCTCTAAGAAGCAAAGCGGAAATTATATTACATTCTTTAAATTAAATTACAAGCCTTGACGCTATTATGCCGATAAGCTGGCTAATGTTATTTTATAAATAATTGAAATAACAGTTTTTTTGTTCCTGATTTATTTACAACTTTTTTTCTTGATTATACTAAAACAGGCTTAATCAGCTACTTAGTGAACAATGGAATCGTTGCCTCATCTTGCAAATTGCAAGATTGTATCGATTGATTGGCATCCACATCATCATATTTTACTAAAATACAGGTCACGTTATCTTTGGCTCCTCTGACTAACGAAGAATGCATTAACGCCATTCCTGAATCAATAATACTAGAGGGCTCTAATGACAAACATATTTCTTCATCTGATAACTCGCCAGTAAGACCATCTGAGCACAGTAAAAATATATCGCCTGTGTTTATATCCCCTTCAACAACATCAACTTTTACTTCATCCATTACCCCTACGGCACGGGTAATTACATTAGATAGTGGATGATTTTTAGCTTCTTCAACAGAAATCATTCCTTCATCTATTAAGTCGTTAACTTGGCTATGATCTCTAGAAACTTGAGTCAACTTACTATTGCGCAACAAATAAGCTCTGCTATCGCCAACCCATAAAATGTAATAGCGCTCATTTTTAACAAACAAAGCTGTCACCGTGCTGCCCGCTGTTTTGTTGCTTAAGTATTGCGCGCTATATTCAGTTAATTGTTTATTTGCATCTTCAATGGCTTTAACAATGTCACTGACGTTTAAATCTTCTAGTTTAAACTTTTCAACATGGGTTCTTATAACATCAACAACTAATTGGCTGGCAACTTCACCCGCTTCATGTCCTCCCATACCATCAGCTACTACCCATAAATTATGGCTGTTAATTTCTACATGCGCGTCTTCGTTAAGTTGCCTAACAGCACCTCGGTGGGTAATGGCATAACTTGAGCTTAAATTATTAATCACTATTTTTTACCTGTGTAAAATTCCATTCCCAATGTTTCCATCGTCCATCTAGCATAGCGGCCACTTGATTTACAGGCGGTAGAGCCGAAGTGATCAACACCATAGGCTTAATATTGCATGAGCCATGAGTCCACCAAACACTGTAATCACCATACTTTTTATATAAAATGGCATGCATGGCATCTTGTAAAATGTGATCACTTAATTCGGTACCAGAAAACTCCAATGCTGTAGCCTGTTTATTCTTATCTAGCGAGTTTGCAAAACTAACTTGCTTTTTAGTTGAAGTAATTTCGCTCAAAGTATTAGCTAACTCTTTGCGCCAAGAAAATAAATCAACGGAGCCATCAAGTACTTTGAGTACTGCATCTTCGTACTCCAACGAAAAAACACCAGAATGAAGCACATCGACAGGAGCAATATGTGTTGTTCGCGTTACCGTGAGAGGATAATGCCTCCCCACAGCATCCATACTTGGCAATAACGTGCCCATAACGCCAGTATCACCCACAATATTTGGGCTTAAGGCAAAATGCCAAACGGGACCTGTTAAATAGTTTTCTTGCCAAACATCACCAAGCTGTTCTTTACTTACAGCAATGGCAGCCTGAAGCCATTGCTCCCAATGCTCTGAAAACTCTTTAGTAACATTATCTTGAACAAAGTCGCCTAAACAAGGGACTTTGCCAAGATAACCAATATCTACAATCGGGTCGGACATGAGAACTTCTCTACACTGCTATTCCAAAAAGGATGCCTGATTGAACTCGGCAATAATTCTACTTTTGCATTGTTACCCATTAGTGAGAAATGCAGCTCTAAGTCTTCTCGCGTTTTACTTCGCTTTTCACTCAGTTCATCTAACATTCTGTAAAGTGACCACTCACCTTGGTAGGTGGTGTTAATTGAACGCCCACCATTTGGTGGAGTAAACACCACTCGAGTTTTGCTTTGACCACTTGCACCAGGCCAAACAAAATTGGTCACCTTAAGCGGACCATGACGATAAATCATAGATTGGCCATCAATTTCAATCATGAAGCTTGAGACCGTTTTGTCTAATTTAAAGGTACGCAAGCCAAACTCAATTCTTGGAGTATTACTACCACGGTCAAAAAATGCGGTTTGAATTTTGTAAGCATGCTCGAACATTTTTAACGTGTTGTTGCTAATACCGATATCTTTTTCAAACTTCCAAGGGGTTGAGCTCATGTCCACACTCGGGGCTACGTAGCTATTGAAAAAGTTGTCTATGGTGCCATTAGGACCAAAGAAGCGGGTAAAGTCTTTAATGCTGACTTCTTTTTCAGCCTGCGGAGCAAATGGGTAACGGCCCACAATCGCCGCGTTATACTCGCGTAAAACTTTACTTTTCCAAATTTCATTTAGATGCCTGTTAGCACTATTTTTGGTTATGTTGCTAGTATCTCTACTAATATCCAGTAACCAACTATTAAATGGATAAGGTAAGTCGCTGCTTTGATACTCTAATTGGCGAATAAAGCTAGGTTTACTCTTACCGCTTATTTGATCTTTAATGGAGTACTTAAGCTGATCGCCTCTATCAAGCTTGGTTAAATAAATATTTAACTCTCTTAAATTTTTCTGAATATTATCAAGTTGCTGAACATCAATATCAATAATATCTTCAAAGGCTTCTTCTACTTGGTAACCTGGTAGATCAATTTCAAATTTTGGAGCTTCATCAGGTAAAAAGCGCTTAATTCGATTTGCTTTAGTTTGCATAGCGACTTTAGCGGCATTGGCTGCCACATCACCAGCTACTTTTTGATTTTCAGATACTGGTAGTTTAGTAAGCTGAACATTCTTTTTCACCGCATTAATGATATTTTTAATCGGTGCTTCAGAGCCTGCTAGCACATCAGTAATATTGACGCCTTCAGCGGGTGAGCTGTATTGATTAAGACTCAAGTCATCTAAAAATGACTGCCAATAATAAATGTAATCTTGGAAATAGCGCTGCTCTAGTTTCTTCTCTATCTCCGCTTTAGAAATATCGTAAGTTCCTGAGGCTTCTTGCCCGTAAACCCAGCTACTAGCCATTAAGTTTCCAAGCATTTTTCCTTTTTCAATATTAAAAATGCCATGAAAACCATTAAAAGTGTATAACCCTGGAATGCTTCGCGTTAAGTCGCCGTTATTACGAAAAGTAAACTTTTGTGCACTTTCAAAGCTAATAATATCGGTTAGTCTGAAAGGCGGAATACTACTATCGAGAAAATCAGCTTGAAGACGCTGGTATGCTCTTTCCGCAATCGGTAGTTTAGTTAACTCTGCACGTGCAACTCGCACAGCTTGGTTATCTATTTCGGTTTGCGTGATTCCCTCATTGAGTAAAGCTGAAATATGATTCATTAACTCACCACGCGTTTGCATATTCATATCACCGGGTAAGTTTCTGTCTAAATAAGCACTGAACCACACCACAATATCTTCACTTTCAAAGTATTCAGGTTTAAACAACATTAAGTAACACTTTAGCGTTTCATATAAATAGCTTAAGTGTTCTGGATGCGCTTCCATTTCCTTAATTAAAGTATTAGCAACAAATGGCTCTAAATACGTTTGTAAAGAACGCTTGTAAGCATTAGTAGAAGATTCTTTAATTTCGGTTAACTTATTAAAACCAACTGATGAAGCATCCTCAGGGTTAATGAGCTCAGAGTTAGTAGCAGGTAGATTTCTCAGTGCATTTAGTCTGTCGTTCAACACCAATAAATTATTTCTATCAAACGAAGAGGCATCGAGCTCTTGGTAAGTAGTAATTGCCTCATCGGTGGCGTCTATTAAGTTGCTATTCCATGCAAAACTAAAGTACCACGAAACTGAAAAACCTAATAAAGCAACACACGCAGCTGAAATACTTGCAACGCGAAGCCATTTATTTTGCTTATCATGATGTTTGTTAGTGCTTGCTAAGTTTTGCTCAGGAAAAATAACACTTTCTAAAACATTCTTAATAAAGAAACTTTTAGATTGATTTATGTAATCTGTTTTCCCTGCGCTCGCATCATTTAAAAAGCTTGACGGTGTCCCTTCTTGCGTCGCACTGGTTAAGTACACCCCTCTGAACATGGGTAATTCTTCATAGGCATTGGGGGTGAAAATTTCTTTTAAAAAGTCATCACCTACGCCCTGCAATACCCGTAACTGTCGAGGGAATTCAAAAATTTTGGCACGGATAGCTTCGTTACGCTCGTTAATAAGCCGACGATTTAACATCTCCGTAAGCTTAGAAATTAAAGCATGGAACTCTTTATTGAACGCATCTACCTGAGTATCTTTATCTAAATCAAGTTCAAAGGTAATTCCCCAAACCTGCTCACATTCTTCTTCAGTTAGCTCAGCAAAAAACTCTCTAAAGCCTTCAATTAAATCAACTTTAGAAAAAATAACATAAACAGGAAATGTCATCCCTAGTTGGTTTTGTAATTCTTGAAGACGCTGTTTTATAGCACGAGCATGTAGGTTTCGCTCAGTTTTGGTCTGGCTCATTAGCTCAGAAATACCCATGCTGATCATCACGCCATTAATAGGACGTAACGGGCGATGCTTTCTTAATAACCCTAAAAAACCTTCCCATGCTCTTGAGTCATGTTTTGCGTGGCTACTTTGTGTTGTGTAACGCCCTGCGGTATCAATTAATACCGCTTTATTGGTAAACCACCAGTCACAATTACGGGTACCGCCTACACCATGAACTAAGTCAACGCCTAGCTTATCTTTTAATGGATAATCGAGGCCTGAGTTATGAATAACCGTTGTTTTACCTGCACCCGGAGGGCCAATCATAATATACCAAGGTAACTGATATATATTTTTACCTTTAAATAGCTTTACATCTTTTAGTAAATCTATAGCTTCATTCATTCTCGTTTTAAGAGTAGTAATTTCTTCGTTTACTTCACTACTATTGGCATCATTGTTATCAATTAACTCATCTGCCATTTTTTCATCGCGCTTATTTTGCTGCATAAGACGATAAATTTTGGTCACTGAAAAAACTAATAATACCAATAAAATAGTTAATAATCGTGATGCTACACCTGCAAGCGGTACATAGTCTGCCACTGCGATTAAAGGGCCACCAAACCAAATTAATAATGATAAGGCTAAAAAGCCGATAATTAATATAGCGGTTCGTGATGTTAGTGCGTAGGTTATTTTTTTAAATTTTTGTGAGAAACTCATTGCAGCCTCATTAAAATAATAGATCGATTTCAATTCGTCGGTTTAATGACCGAGAAGCTGAATCTGAATTGCTGGCGATAGGCTCTGCAGCGCCCTTTCCTTCTGGCCATAAACGACCGCTTAAGTTGGTACTTTTAGCCATTAAATTAGCAACCTGTGTTGCTCTGGCTAAAGAAAGATGCCAATTAGAAGGATACTTATCTGTACTAATTGGTAAGTCATCTGTGTGGCCCGTTATAAGCACTCGCCCTTTAGTTCCCTCTAAGCTTAACGCTAACTTTTCTAAAATAGGCTGAAATGATGGAAGTAGTTGAGAATCCCCTTGTTTAAACAAATTTTCACTGTTTATCGTTATGCGGATCCCATCGGAATTTTTTGCAACAGCAACAATCCCCATTTTAATTTCTGTTTGCAGTAACTGTTCAAGTACACGCAGCTGCTGATCTTTTTTATCAACCGTTTGATTAACAGCTAACGGATGAATGGCCGCTAGTTTTTCATTAATCGCAAAAACATCGTTATTTAGCTTCATATTTATTGATAGATAAATCATCAATAATATCAGCCCCAGCACAGAAAATATGACCCACAGTGGCACTTGATTTCTTAGTTCAACACCTGCAGCAACTCTTTGTTGCCAGTTTGGAGATAGTTTATTATTAATCGGGCCATCAAGCTGATTGAGTAAATGATAAAGCTGTGAACGATACTCTTCGACTTTTGTATCGCCGCCGGCATCTAATCGATATTTCCCTTTAAAGCCTAAGTTTAAACAGTGGTATTGCAACTCCAAAAACTGTTTGTTTTTTTCAGGTTGCCCTAACCCGGCATCAAGTAGAGTATAAAAATACTCACCACCAAAGGTTTCTTTGTGAAAAGTCGACAGCAGACTTTCATCAGCCCACTCCATTGAGCTCCACTTTGAATTCAATACAGACTCATCAAGAATAGCGCATAGGCAATAGCGTGAATTATTAATCACTTCTTTTGATAGGTGCTGGTTACGGACTTCCACTTCAAAACGCTTTATAGCCTCAACACAGCGGTGCTTGAGCGCTGCTAGATTGCTCATTTCAAGCGATTGATTTATGGATATCACAAGAGAAAAGCAATCTGTTGCCGCTTCTAACAAGGGATTTTTAAAAATTGATACCTTATTATTGCTCATCGGCTTTGCAGAGGGTGGCTCAACCGACATAACGGTTTTATCAGCATCATTTTGCGCTGCACCACTGCTTGGGGTATTTCGCCCTAGTCGGCCAGGGCGTGGTTTTATAATGGTTTCGTCCATTGAAACTCTTCCTTTTAAAAAGTTAAGTTCTAATAGCCCAAAGGCTTAATTGGAGTTCTGGGTAACTTCCTGAGAGGTGGATAGCAATTCCTCCGCTGGAGCGCAGTTTTTCCCAATGTTCACCATGGCGATTTAATTCAAAATAATGAAAACCAGCATGGTAAGGGATCTGTCTTGGCGCTGTTGGCAAGTTACTAATTGTAATACCTGGGATCTGGTTGTTAACAAGATCACGAATGGTTTCAACGCTGCCAATTTTAATTTGCGAAGGTAGAATTTTTCTCAACTCTTCATGCGGAACGCTTGCTTTAATTGCTAAAACAAACTGCGCTGAATTTAAAATAGATTTATCTTTTAAGGCACCAAACGAAATACCAAACTTACTTTGTTCAAGCTTAATTTCAGTCGCGGTTTGCTCAATTACATGGCTTAATGATTGGTATAAAAAGTTAACCACTTCACTAAACACTTGCCCTAAATTTGTGTGATCATAATTAGGTAATTTAGGCACTCTTTTATTAGCCGTGCTAAAGGTTGATAACTCACCTGCCAGTTCAATTAAGCGGCTATAAAACACGTTCGGATGTAAACTATTAACGCTGAGCAAATTATTAAATATCGCGTCATATTTATTTAGTGTTTGCAGCATTATAAAATCTGCAACTGACGTACTACCCGCATAACCTTGGCACAACCTAGCAGCAATGCTTTCAGCGCGTTGCTTTATCATTGAGCCAATTTCTCTCACTAGCCCCGATAAAGGTTTACACTGCCCTACTTTTAAAGAGGGAGGAATGTACTTTGCATCTAACTTTATTTGCCCTTCGCTGCTCACATCCACTATTCGTGCTAAAGGCAACACGATATACCCTGAATGATCATCAGAAGACAGCATCAACTTACTGTATACTTTTGCAACTTGAATTATTTCTTGAGACTGCGCTCCCAATAAGTCATCACTCACTGCCAAATCGTTAAGCTTATAGCGAGTAACCATATTATCGTCAGTTGACGATATATTAACGCCACTATTTTTTAGCGCAGGAATAGCCAAATAAACAACTTCGTCAAACACATCTTTATTAACCACTAAAGGCTCAGGTAAAGAGGTTGACTGAGGCATATCAATTGGCAGTAGATCCGGGGTAATTGCAGTTAATGAATCCACAGCGAATTGACCACTGTTAAGTAATTCATTATCAATACTAATATCTATTATTCCCCATGGATCAGCAAGGTTTCCACTGCATACTTGCTTAATCACATTTGAAATATATTTATCTGATTGCTGAAAGTGCTGAGGTCTTAAAAACATCCCCTCAGTCCAAGCAACACGAGTGTTATCACTCATTTTAAAAATCCTTTTTTATTGCTCTCTCATGTATGTAGCAATCGCTTCTACATTTACATTGATGTCGTCATAACCGGTGGGGTCAACTTCAATAACCGCTCTCCACCTTGCTTGGTCTATATTTCTGTAAGCAACAACAACCCCAACATAACGAGTATTACGATTAAGGCTCATTTTATATTGCTGTACTGAATCAGGCTGAAGCTCTAACTCATCCTTTTTTAATAAATCAGGGCCTAATATCTTTTCTGGCGTATCGTATAAACTAAAAAAATCCTGCGTGTCAAAAATTGTTCTTGAGCTCAACTCAAAAATTTTCATCACCACCGGAGAAGGGCGTTCTGATGTATCCGGATTAACATTTTTAGATACATTGATGATCAGATCTGTAGAAGGAGGTACGATTTTATTCATCGTAGTACATCCCAGTACCAAAAATAGTAAACTAAAACTCATTAAATAGAGCTTAACTTTATGCATTATTTACTTTCCTTTCTAGAGCGTTTCTTTGATTCGATCGTTATATGCTTTTAAAAAATCATCAGACATAGCCATAGCGCCTTTCGCGTTAACTTCCTGAGAAATATCATCATATAAACTTTGATATAACTTCCAGCATTTAGACTCTATTTGGCCTGGAATAATTTTTAACACGTTAGAATTATCGTTTGCCTGTTGATTAATTTGCACGGGAGAAACTTGCGATAACATCCCTTTGAGCACGCCATCTGCACCAGCGAGCAGTGCTTGCTCGTGCTTGCGTGTATCTACAAAGCTTTCTTTAATAGATTCATTCGAAGACAGAAAGCTTGCACTATTTTTTATGAACAAGTTCTGAATAACATCATCAATATTGGCAGAAAACTTCAATGGGTTGTTCTGTTCGGTCTGAAACATTGTATGGTTCAGTCTTAATTTGTTCTTTACAATCGCGCGTTGGCGTAAAGATTCCATGAGCTCTGTCAGTAATAAACTTAAGCCCTGCCCCATCTCAAACCACAGCTTTTCATTATCTAGAGCACTTTTAAGCTCATCCTTAATCCCCAATCCGTTTAAAAAGGCATCACAAAACACTTTATCATTTTGAGCAAAGCTTTTTACAGGCGCTGTTTGTTTTACAGCTTGCTGCTCAGCATTATAACGTTTAGTCGGCGCACTTTCTTTTATTGGAGCTGGAGTGTCAACTGGCGCTGAAGAATTCACTTCGTCATTACCAAGATCAAACTCATCGGTATTCATAAGGCGAGTTAGTTCATCCCAATCTTCTGGAATATGATTATCCACTGTTGCTTGTTGTGAAATTACAGATACCGCAGGCATAGACTCATTCATAATTGAATCATTGAATAACGGCGCAGACTCTGCAGTTTGACTGCTATGTGAAGCAAATGTATTTGCTTGTTGAGAACTGTTTGAAGTAATAGGATTACTAATATCTGCGTGTGGCTCATCAGCTAAACTAACATCAACCTGAAAATCACCAATAGTTAAGACATCACTATCTGACAAACGTTGTTTATTACCTTGACCTAAAGGCGCCACTGCAAAATTAATAAACAAACCATTGGTTGAATTATCGTATATATAAAAAGAATCGCCTTCTTTTTCAATTTTACCGTGCTTACTTGAGATAATTTTTTCAGGATCGGGGAGATGCCAATCGCATCCCTCAGAACGGCCAAAAGTGAGTGAATCTTTTACCGTTTTGGTAGCTTCGATTTCAGGCGAAAGTCTGTGATAACTAGTGATGTTTAGTATCAGTTCCATTTGATAAGTCAGTCCCTATAGCATTATTGTGAACAGGATAAAGTAGAAGCGAAACTATTGTCAACATTGAAATTAACACAGGAAAATGTCGCATTGTAGATTTTGTCTCTAAAACAATACGCCCTATATACTCATCGACGGCGTTTGTTACTTTTCTTTTTAATGCTTTTTAACTAGGCCAAAAATAAACACTTTAGAGACATCTTCTGGCTTTAAACCGACTTTTTCAATTCACTATAAAGCGAGTTCACCGGCAACAATATGCTATTCAGGCATTGCTATAATTGTATATTTTTGTAAAATACATGCTTATATCAGAGGGAAAATTGATAGGTAAGTAGAGATTATTTACCTTTGTAATTATTTAACTAAACACAATAAAAGGATTTTTTAATGAGCAATATTAATGATAACAACGATAAAACTCAGATTGCTTCTCTAGACTCCAGCACAAAAAAAACATCAAGCATCCATAAACAAAACCTCCTCGGCAAAAAGATATCCGATCGCTACCTAATTGAAGAGCTCATCGGGCAAGGTGGAATGTGTTACATATATCGTGCGCGAGATACCTTTTTAGAAAACAGCGGTCGCTCTGAAGCATCGGTCGCTATAAAAGTGCTCCAAGAAGAGTTTTCCAACTCTGAAGAAGCTATTTCATTATTGAAAGATGAAACAGCAAAAACACAACAACTTGCTCACCCTAGTATTGTAAAAGTGTACTCAGCAGACTCTGATGGCGATTTATATTATGTCACTATGGAGCTCATTGAGGGAGAAACTCTAGAACAAATTATTAAGCGAAATAAACCCTCAGGTTTAGCGTTTAAAAAAGCGAAAATTATTTTAGAGCAATTAACTGACGCCCTTATATATGCCCACTCACGTGGCGTAATACATAATGATCTTAAGCCTTCGAATATTATTTTTGACTCTAATGGTAACCTCAAAGTGCTTGATTTTGGTATTGCTAAACACAAAAGTTTGGACGACCAATATGCTGTTAAAAACGAAAGTGAGTTTGCAACCATTGGTGGTTATACTCCAACGTATGCTAGCCCTGAGCAGCTAAAAGGCGGCGAAGCATCCATTAAAGATGATGTATTTTCATTTGCCTGTATTGCTTATGAGCTTCTAAGCAGTAAGCACCCATTTAACCGCATTGCTGCAGATAAAGTTCCTAAAAATACTACTGTAAAAAAACCAAGTAATTGCCCTCTCCTTTTATGGAAAAATTTACATAAAGCATTATCTTTAAGCGCCAGCCAAAGACTCGATTCACTAGAACAAATTTCAAAAACGCTAAAAGTGAACTTAAAACCCGCTATTTTTGCCAGTGTGGCTAGTGTGGCAATTATTGCCTTAATCACTCAAAATTATTTTTCAAGCTCAGATAATACCAAGCAATTACAGGCACAACTTGATAACGCCAAGGCAATCAACCAACAAGTGGAAGCATGGATGTCTTGGCAAGGCCCTACTATTTTAAACAAGCTAGAACAAATTCCGCCACAGTATGAGGTGCTTAAACAAGGATTACTCAGATCAAATCAGCAAAGTATATTAGATAGCTTTAATGATGAAGCAAGCCAGTTTAATAATATTGCGGGCCGTAAATTTAAAGATTTTGATAAAATAATAGCGGTCTATTCTAATGCACTGAACTACTATCCCGATTCAGAAAAGCTTTCGATGCAATTAGAAAGTGTATTGAGGGAGCGCCAATCAATTATTTTTGATATTACCGCGAGAATAGATTTATTACTCGAACAATCACGCTACAACGAAGACCAGCCCAATAGTATTGCTCATCTCGTTAAAGATCTAAAAGAAGTAGATAAAACTTACCGTTATCAACCAACGGATCTGCATCTTGATAACTTTACTGTTGCGTTAAACACAGCCATAGAAAGCGATGATGTCATCACACAAAAAGTACTTTTAAATGTGGGTAAAATTGTATTTTCAAATAACAAAAAAGCAGAAGAGCTTCTTGCTAATTTAATGAAGCGTGAGTCTGCAATTAATGCACTAACCGCATACCAACAAAAGATTAATTTAGGCGAACAAGCTGAGTTTCCTCGTGCCGATGCGGTCGTTTTTTATGGTCCAAAGTTTCAACGCTTTTCTGCACAATTAGAAACTATTGAAGATCATAAAGCTTTAATGGAATTTGAAGAGTTTATTAAATCCGAATCGACAGCACTACCCAACGATTTTTCTCTTTTAGTATCGCTTAGAAAAGAATTATCGAGACGTTACATTAGTACAGCGAACGATTTAATGAAAAAAAGAATGTATAAAGCAGCTGAACGTTTGGTTGAAAAAAGTGAGGCCATCACGCAATCGTTAGACAATATGCTTTAAACAACTCTTATTTATTGCTCAAAAATAACACAGATATAATTGAATATAGATTAGTTAGCTATTAGACTAACCCAAAATATACACAATAAAGTCAAGGACGACGAGTGCATTTTCATCATCATACACTCCGCCAAGATTTTAAAATATATAGACTTTTTATAATTAATGGAGTACCTATGAAAAATTTAAGCTTATTAGCTGCAGCCGTTATACTTACGGGTTGTTCGACAACTTCTAGTGTAAACAAAACAGAGGAAGTAGTTATTGAGCCAACGCCTCAAGTTAGCGAAGAGAATGCGCCAATATCACTGACTGTTATTACTAACCCTGCTGACTCTAGAGTACGTATTATGAATATAGTGCCTGTATATCAAGACGCTATTGAACTAGATGCAGGTAAATATGATATCGAAGTAAGTAAAGCAGGTTATGTGACTTATAGGAAATGGGTAACGGTTGACAAAAAAACCATCTTAACTATTGAGCTAGATGAAAAACAGCTAAGCCAGTCTGCGCAATAAGCGAATGATCAATTTAAAATGCCTTTATTACGCTCAATAAAGGCATTTTAAATACGGTAATAGGCAAACCACGCGTAACTAATTACACTAATATTAACCACAATACATACCCATAGCACTGCAATAAAGACTCGCTTTTGTGACTTATGTCGTAAACTTTGCTGCGCTATAAGTGCACCGGGCCACCCTCCAAATAAAGCCAATAGATGTAAGTGTCGTTCAGGTATACGACTGACTTTTTTGTGGTTTGATTGTACCGCTTTTCGCTTATCCCATGCGTAATATACAAATGTAATACAGCTGATCGATGAAACATATATGGGTAAGTACATTTCAACTTCATTATTTAAGTAAGCTAACCAAAATAAGGCTATAAACAAGCTGGAAAATATAATTAAGCTACTTTTTATCAAAAAATAATCGCCTATAATGAAGATAATTAAAAGAAACACCAAGGTTAAATTATGACATATTTAAAGGCTTCGATGCTGCTGTTTTCACTATGTATATTCAGTATTCAAGCAAATAATAAAACGGATTTACTAGAGCCTGAGCTTGCGGTATTCACTCCTTACTTAGGTACTTGGCAAGCTGATTTTCATATAGATAAAAACCCGCTTCCAACCCAAGATGTGACCAAATGGGAGCGCACCTTAAATGGTAAAGCCATTCGCACTACGCATTCTATAAATGAAGGTGAGTATGGGGGCGAATCAATGATTTTCTATGATCGCAAAAAACAGTCATTAGTATTTTATTATTTTACTACGGCTGGCTTTTATACCAAAGGAGTCATGAAAGTGTTGAGCCCAACACAATTTGTTGCTTATGAAGACGTCACTGGCAGCCAAGAGGGCATCACTAAAGTTAAATCAACTAGTGAATTCAAGGATGAGCAATTTGTTGTTTCCACCAGTTATTTAAAAAAAGGTGAATGGACTAAGCCGCAAATTCGCACCTACCATCGCAGCAATAAAGAAGTAAAGTTTAAATAAGTTTTATTTATTGCCTTGTAATACCTAAAAACGTATTAGTTCTTTGAAAACAGTGTTCTAGCCATTAATAATTACGATTTTGAACTAGAACACTGATCTTAAGTTACTTTATAAATTTTTTAAACGCATTATCAACAGGCGTATCTGCAAGGTGGTTGGTGTAATTACTCATCACCTTTTGCGCAAGACCCAACACAATTTCAAGAAGCTGTTGTTTTGTATACCCTGCTGCAAAAAACTTTTCCTGCTGTGACTGACTTAACACACCACGTTCTCGTGTCATTTCAAGCGTTGTCTCACGAAGTGTCTCAAGTTTAGGATCAGCAAGCGGGGTTTTATTGACTAATGCATCCACAATATTCTCATCAACCTTCATGGCAGCCGCTATACCACTGTGTGCTGGCACACAATAATGGCACTCGTGCTCAACATTAATTGATTGCCAAACAACCGTTAACTCTTGTGCATTAAACGATGTTTTTTGAAATAACTCATGCAGTACTTGATAACCCTTTAGCAATGTTGGTGCCTCAGCCATCACAGCATGAAGATTAGGCAACATCCCAAAAGCGGCGACAGAGTCTGTTAATAAAGGTTTTGCCTCTGCTGATGCATTTTCTTGCGTGTATAAGGTAAATTCAGCCATAGTTTGCTCCTATATAATAAATAGTATTAAGTCGTGTTGAGAAACATATTATTTGATTTTGAGCGGTCGCTCAAGTTAAAATTGAACAGTCGCTCAAATTAATAGAAACTATTATGGCCAATAAAATTAAATTTGAACGTGAACATGTTGTTCGCGTGGCAAGTCAGCTGTTCTGGGAGAAAGGCTTTCATGCTACTTCTACCCGCGATTTACAGGAAGCTATAAATATGCGACCAGGAAGTATTTACTCTGCATTTGGCTCTAAAGAGGGTTTATACAGCGAATCTTTAAAAGACTACACCGTACAGATGAAAAGCCAAATTGAGGGCTTTATAGCAAACTCTGATTCGATTTTAGGTGGTTTGCGGGCATTTGTTGAAAATGTAATTATTAAAACCAAGGACTGCAGTCCAAGTGCTATTTGTATGTTAGTAAAAGCAAATACCGAATTTGCTGAAAAAGACACGGCTTTAAGTGAGTTAAGCGCAGGCTTACTGACTAAATTTGAATCTTATTTAACCACATTGTTTACCCGCGCTATTGAAAATGGTGAGCTAAGCGGTGATTTAACTGCAACTGCATACGCACAATTTTTCCAAGTGCAATTTACAGGATTACGAGGTTACTTTAATCGCCCTGCAGTCGAGCATTTGGCGATGCCGATGATCAACCAAATGTTTGTACTAATTAAAAAACTGTAATCCTATTGGGTGCTTGTCTTTGCGCTTAAATAAACTCTTTTTATATTCCGTTTGATTATTCAGCGTATAAAAAAGCGGCTAATCTGTATTAAATTAGCCGCTTGTTTAACTCTAAATAAAAAATTTACGTTTTCAACTTATTCAGCTCAGCGTCTTGCTGTGCAACCAACTTATTGAGTTCTTGGCTGCTATCGCCTGCCTGAGCAGATAAATCAGAGAGCTGAGATGCCGCATCAGAAATAATAGTTAAATTACGATTTATTTCTTCAGTGACCAAACTTTGCTCTTCAGCTGCGGTTGCAATATGGGTGATTTGGTTAGTTATTTCATCCACTTTTACAACAACACTGTGCAGTGCATCAAAGGCAGTAGAAGTTTCATCAACTGCATTTTCAGCACGTACAACGCCTTTTTCGATGACAGTTGAGGCATTTCCTACTTCTGATAACAAGCTATCAATTAGGCTGCTAATATCATCGGTGGATGAGCGAGTTTTAGACGCTAAAGCCCTAACTTCATCCGCAACAACAGCAAAACCTCGGCCATGTTCACCTGCACGTGCAGCCTCAATGGCGGCATTCAATGCCAGTAAATTTGTTTGCTCAGAAATAGTTCGGATCACATCCAAAATTTGCGTAATATCATTACTACGTGAGGCCACTTTTTCGACTGCTTGGTTGGCTTCTTTGATTTCCTCAGACATTGTTTTAACTTGGGTCATCGCAGAAGATAAACTCGACTCGCTGCTAACCACTAAGGTATTGATTTCATCAGCTTGTTGCGCAGATTGCTCAGAAGCTTTTGCCACTTCAAGTGCTGTCGCGCTCATTTCGTTCATTGCCGTCACAACACTTTCAATTTCTTTAAACTGTGCCTGAACATTATGCTTGGTTTCTACGGCAATATTTGAGGTAACTTCGCCTTGATGCTTGGTTTGATCCGAGACCGCTTTTAGCTCACTAATAAGTTCACGCAGTTTTGATAAAAACTTATTAAATCCTCCGGCCAAAGCTATAAGCTCAGCATGCGTATCAACATGTAGTGTTTGTGTTAAATCACCTTCAGAGCTGGCTAGGTTATCTACACGTTCTTGTATTTGTTTAAGTGGCGCTACAACACTGCCTACTACAAGCTTCATTACTATAAATGCCAATACCGCAATCACAGTCCCCGTGATCAAAATAATCACACCCAGCTCTTTTGCAGCCTCAGACATCCCAGCAGTTAATTGAATAGGTCCTTCAAAGGCAAGTTCAGCGGGTACTTCAATTAGCAGCATCCATTTCACATCAGCAAGCTTAATTTCAATCGGGTAAGACACCATTATTTCAGCGCCTTGTTTGTTTGTTCCTTTGGTGCCTTTTAGAGCTTTATAACTCTCATAACTTTTAGCGCTAACCGCTTCTTTTAAAGGGCGACCTAGTTTTTCTTTGTAGTGGCTCGTACCTACAATTAAACCTAAATGACTAAGTAACGTTACTTTTGCTTTACCATCGTAAAGCGCTTTTGAAAGCTCTTCTGTCAATTTTTGAAATACAGGTAGTGTAATATCCGCGCCTGTTACCCCTACAAACTGGCCTGATTTAATAATAGGTACCACTAAAGAGGTCATCATTTCAGAATAACCCGGTGTTATTTCATAGAGGTAGGGTTCCATAATGCAGGGTTTTAATTTGTCTTTTGCACATAAGTACCATTCGGCTTCACGTAAACCGAATTCATTAATTTTATCAACATATTTTTCTGAGGCATCTTCTACTACTTGTTGTTCAACAACGCCGTTCGAACTTCTCGTTAGATAAACCTCTAGTGTGCCAGCTCCAGCAACTGAATGATCGTACCCTTGGGTAAAATCACTATCTTTGCCATCAAAGCCATTTTTTTCAAACTGTGAGTAAATACTAGAAATAACATCATTGCTTTCTAGTATTGAGCGATTTAGTAGAACAACAGACTCTCTGTTTATGGATGTTTTATCGGCGTCTTCTAAAATACTGCCAAGAGCGTATGGGATCCGATAAGCTTCATTGATAAATGCCGCAATTTTCTCACCATATGCTGCTGCATTTGCGGTTAAGCGACCATCTACTTCACTGACAATTAATGCTTCTGCCTCTGAAGAGGTTTGTGCATTACTTGATGATAATTTAGACCACAATATTCCTGAAAATAGTACAACCGTTAAAAGTATACTTCCAACACTTATCCACAATAACTTTTTTGCTAACGCTATTTCCCGCATTAAAATTACCTTACCTTACATATGTATTTTTTAGTTTAGACCAATTAAAAGAACATACTATAAAATATTTCAGAAATACCGTTTAGTGACTTATTTTAGTATTTAGTGTTCGGCTAACTTTGTTTAGTTAACCGTTGAGTGAGTAAACAAACGAGCAAAAGTAAGCTAGCGCTTACCCACAAACAGGCCTGCAGTCCATATACTTTATACATAAAACCAGAAAGTACTGTCCCGACCAGTCTTCCTGCAGCGTTAGCCATGTAATAAAAACCTACATCCAGAGAAACACCATCACTTTTAGCAAGGCTGACAATTAAATAACTGTGTAATGATGAGTTAATAGCAAATGCAGCACCAAAAATAAATAACCCAACAATTAGCGTAGTGTTTACAGCTATATTCAACTGCATCAAACAAGCTAATAACAAGGTGACACACGCCAATACTCCCCCCCAGTAATACGCTTTCTTTATCGCATCATTACTGACAAGTGACTTGCCTGTAATTTTTGGTGCTTGAGATTGCACTACCCCATAAGCAATCACCCATAGTGCCATAAAACCACTAACCCACCAGTGTGGCCAATTAAATTGCGAGGCTAAATAAACAGGCAGTGCAACAACAAACCATACATCACGAGCAGCAAATAAACAAAACCGAGCGGCACTAAGTAAATTAATTGCCCTAGACTTAGAAAATAACGCTTTAAATTTTGGTTTCTTTTTAGCTTTGCCTATATCACCCTCTAAATACACTAAGCTAATGATCCAAGCGATAGTTAAAAGCATAATTAAAGCAACTAACGCTCCAACAAATCCTAGTAAAGTAAGTAATAGCCCCCCTAAAAAGAAGCCAACTCCTTTTAATGCATTTTTAGAGCCCGTTAATATAGCAATCCATTTGTATAATTGGCTTTGCTGATTGTCACCTTCGGGAACTAAATATTTAATCGCACTTTTAGCGCTCATTTTATTGAGATCTTTGGCAACCCCACTTAAGGCTTGCGCTAACATTACATAACTTACCGATAACCAATCGCTTGGTGCACACAACATAGCTAAAGCCACAACTTGCAACCCTAATCCTATGTTCATGGTTTTATTTAAACCTAAATGCGCACCTAACCAACCGCCAATTAAGTTAGTAATAACCCCAAATAACTCATAAAACACAAACAGCATGGCAATCGCGAGCGCGCCATACCCTAACTGATGAAAATACAGCACCACCAGCATGCGAAGTGCGCCATCTGTTAGTGTAAAAGCCCAGTAATTACCCGTAATAATGCCATACTGTTTTAAAGCCGATGGTAAATTGGCGATTTGCGAAAACATCTTCAATACCCTGAACTAGTTTACTAAATCACTTTGTCCTACTTTGAGCATCAGCTCAGCAGTCCGGTTGGCATAACCCCATTCATTGTCATACCAAGCATAGAGTTTAAGTTGAGTGTGGTTTATAACCATTGTCGAAAGCGCATCTATAATTGTGCTACGAGGGTCTGTTTTGTAATCAATAGATACCAATGGCTTTTCTTCATAGCCTAAAATGCCTTTTAGCTTGTTATTAGCCGCTTGCTTAAACCATCCATTCACTTCTTGTTCGGTTACACCACGCTCTAGTTCAAACACGCAATCAGTAATTGATGCATTGGTTAGGGGGACTCGAACCGCATGGCCGTTTAATTTTCCTTTAAGCTCAGGGAATATCTGCGTAATAGCCGTTGCACTGCCGGTAGTGGTAGGAATTAAACTTGTTCCGCATGAGCGCGCGCGACGTAAATCTTTATGAGGTGCATCTATAATGGTTTGGGTGTTGGTAATGTCATGAATCGTTGTTATGGATCCATGCTTAATCCCTACTTTTTCTTGCAATACTTTTACCACAGGCGCTAAACAATTTGTTGTGCATGAAGCCGCGGTAACAATTTTATGTAACTGCGGATTATAAAGATGATCGTTCACCCCTATTACCACATTCAAAACACTCTCTTCTTTAACTGGGGCAGTAACAACCACACGCTTTACACCTTGCGCTAAATAAGCATTGAGTAATTCTGTTGTTTTCATTTTACCGCTGGCTTCAATCACCACATCACATTGTGACCAGTCAGTCTCTGCAATCGATTTATTATTCGTTACTTTAACCGTATGCTTTGCTACAGAAAAACTATTATCATCGGCTTGCACCTCATATTTTAGGCGCCCGTGAACCGAGTCAAATTCTAATAAATGGGCATGTGTTTTCGCATCAGCAGCCACATCATTAACATGTACAAATTCAACCTCAGGCCAATCAATTGCCGCTCGTAAGGTTAAACGTCCGATTCGTCCAAAACCATTTATGCCTACTTTAATCGTCATTATAAAATTCCTTTAGTTAGTCACAGCATTTTAAAATTCGCTCAGGACGCTTGCCCATCACATTTAAACGCTGTAATTGATGCTCATAAAATGTAGGGGTGGCATGTAATGTTTTTGTAATTACATCTTTCGCCCAATCAGGTAGTGATTTATTTAAGCTATAGAACACCCATTGATTTTGCTTACGATCAGCAAGCAAACCGCATTGACGTAATACAGCTAAATGCCGTGAAATTTTAGGCTGGCTTACATCAAGTGCCGCCACTAATTCACATACACATAACTCATCTTCATGCGCAATAAGCAGTATTGTCTTTAAGCGGGTGTCGTCAGCGATACATTTAAAAAAATGCAGAGGATTTAGTTGATTCATACAGTGTAGTCTTGTTTTGCATACAACAACAATATATGAAAAGAAAGACATATGGAATAGTGAATATATGAAATTTCATATATTAAGGTAAAGTTATCTATTTTCCGCGTCAACTCAAGTTTGGCTTTTAGAGGTGTGCCCAATAAAAAACACGCAATGATCACTCATGGCGTGTTTTTATAAACAATATAAAGAGGTTAATTAAATAACCGACAGCTCTACTTCAATATTGCCACGAGTTGCATTTGAATATGGACATACTTGATGTGCTTTCTCTACCAAGGCTTGTGCCGCTGCTTTGTCCATATCACCTAGTGATACAGCCAATTTTACAGCAATACCAAAACCGGCATCAATCGCACCAATAGACACTTCAGAGTTAATGTAAGTATCACTTGGTAACGCAATTTTTTCGCTACCCGCTACAAACTTAAGTGCACCAATAAAACAGGCAGCATAACCTGCTGCAAATAATTGCTCTGGATTAGTGCCTTGTCCATCGTCACCACCTAACCCTTTAGGTGTTGATAAGTTAACATTTAAACGACCATCATCCGATTTAGCAACGCCTTCACGTCCGCCTGTTGCCGTTGCTTTTGCTGTATAAGCTACATTTTGTAATACATTCATAGTGAACTCCTAAGGTTAAAATTTCTAAGTTAATTACTTTGCATGCAAAATAATAGATCAACTAAATTCCGATTGCAAATACTTTGCATGCAAACTAAAATACTCTGTATTGAAATGAAGGATAAAGCGATGTCGTTTGAACAGTTAAAATTAAAAAATCAGTTATGCCATCGTTTATATATGGCGTCCAACAGCATAGCCCGTGCCTATCGAGAACCTCTAGCTGAGCTTAACCTTACCTATCCTCAGTATGTTGTTATGATGGCGCTGTGGGAACAAGATGAAGTAACCATCGCTGAGCTAATAGATAAAACCGCAATTGATGGTGGCGCGCTTACTCAAATATTAAAAAAAATGACCGACAAGTCATTACTTAACGTTATAAAAGACGAACACGATAAGCGTAAGCGTTTGGTGCAACTGACTCACACGGGCCACTCTTTAAAACTTGAAGCTGCCGACATCCCAAAAAGGATTTTTTGCAAATTTGACAGTATCGACACAACCCAAGCACAACAATTAATGCAGTTACTCGACTTAGTGGTCAATGATCTGACCGACTAAAAACCCAGCTTTACCCAGCTATAACTTAACAAACAAGGCGTTAATTAATGACTCATTTAAAAAAACGACTTATTGCTATTACTTACAGCATTACATTACTGGTAAGTAATGGAGCACTTGCCAATAATAGTGAATTAACCACTGTTGCGACATTTGATGCACAACACCCGCCTGGCAACATAGCCATTACGCCATCTGGCCGTAAGTTCTTATCTATACATGGTTTTTATGGGCAAAATCAAAAAATCATGGAGCTATTAAGTGATGGCACCACTAAACCCTACCCTAATGAGCAATGGGCTTACGCATATAACAAAGGTAAGGGCTTTTACGGGGTACTCGGTGTTAATGTATCAAGTGACGGCATACTATGGATGCTTGATACCTCAGGGCCCGATCATGCGGGGCGATTAGTTGGTTGGGATACCAACCAAGAGCAACTGCATAAAATTATTTACCTAGCCAAGCCAACAATTACCGATACCTCGTTTTTAAACGATTTAGTCATCGATAATAAACACGGCGTTATTTACATTGCCGATACAGCACAAGGCACTCAGGCTGCGATTATTATAGTAAACCTAAAAACCGGTGAAGCGCGAAGAGTATTACAAGATAGCCAATACACCACCGCCGAAAATATTGATATGGTTATTAATGGCCGAACAATGCGCCTGGGCGGACAACCTGCGCGTTTAGGTGTTAACCCAATTACGCTTGATCCTAACGAAGACTGGCTTTACTTTGGGTCAATGTCGGGGACTTCGGTTTATCGTATTGCCACCAGCGCAATTAACAACGAGCAGCTTTCAGCAAAAGCGCTAGAAGCTAAAGTAATGCGCTACGGCACTAAACCCATTTCCGACGGCATTACGGTGGATGGGGGCGGTAACGTCTATGTGACCGATATAACCAATGGTGCAATTGGCGTCGTAAAACCAAATGGCGACTATGAAGTGTTATTTAAAGATGATCGCCTAAGCTGGCCAGATGGCTTTAGTTATGGTGCAGATCATAAAATATATTTTACAGTAAACGATTTGCACAACTCGCCAGTTTTAAGCAATGATAAAACTCAAAACCCTAATAAGTTTAAAGTGATGTCGTTTACGCCCCTTGTAAAAGGTAAAGTAGGTCGTTAATAACCTAACGCAATTACCCTAGCCCTGTCATGTAATGCAGGGCTTTATAACATCACACCAAAAAAGTGCATATTTTATAATTACTCCCCCAATTTGGTGCCTCAGCCAAACTAGCAATTAATCGAATAATACTAAATATCTGATTTATATTCATAAAATATTCAATAAACAATTGGCATACTTCTTCCTTATATTTAATTGTCATTAGTTACACCAAGGAAAAAAATTATGTCTAATTTATACAACACTCTTTATTTTTTATGGCGCTTAGATATCACAGTGTGGCAAGTTAATGAGCCAACAAATACGCATACCACCAGTGAGAAAGAGCGTATCTACTCGCGTTAAAAACTATTTTTGAACAGACTTTGCAAGCTAAGTCATAGCGTTGTATTGTAAAAGACTATTTAATTGGTTAGTGGAACGTGTATGCATGCTTTAGAAGTTAATTTTGACGGCTTAGTCGGCCCTACTCACAACTACGCAGGTTTGTCGTATGGCAATGTTGCCTCGTTAAATAACGCGGCGAGCTTTTCAAATCCGCAAGAAGCAGTATTGCAGGGCTTGGCTAAAATGAAAGCCATGCGCGATAAAGGCTTAACCCAAGGGGTATTTGCGCCTCATGCTCGCCCAGATTTAAATGTATTGCGGCGTTTAGGGTTTACTGGCAACGATGCACAAGTCATTAATAAAGCCTTTAAAGCCGATCCTATTTTATTGCGCGCTTGTTACTCTGCCTCAGCCATGTGGACCGCTAATGCAGCCACCGTATCGCCTTCACCTGATACTAACGACGGCAAAGTACACTTCACTGCGGCTAATCTAAATAATAAATTTCATCGCTCTTTAGAGCCAAACACCACTACACGTTTGCTCAAAGCGATGTTTAATAACGAACAATACTTTGCACACCATTCACATTTGCCTGAGCAAGGTTTTTTTGGTGATGAAGGCGCAGCAAACCATACTCGCCTGTGCGACAGCCATGGTGAAACCGGGCTAGAATTATTTGTATTTGGTGCAAGTGCCTTTAACAGTCAGCTTGTTAAACCCGTTAAGTTCCCTGCAAGGCAAACCTTGGAAGCGTCTGAAGCCATTTGTCGATTGCACAATATAAAAGATACCAGCCAAATACTATTACAACAAAACCCTGATGTGATTGACCAAGGGGTGTTCCATAATGATGTAATCGCGGTGGGTAACGCTAATGTTTTATTATGCCATCAGCAGGCGTTTTTAAATCAAACGCAAGCATTAGACGATATCCGCGAAGCCTATGTAGGTAACAAACAGCTTTATATTATTGAAGTGCCAACCAGCAAAGTGAGTATTCAAGATGCCGTTAGTAGCTATTTATTTAATAGCCAACTGGTTAGCCTTAGTGACGATAAAATGTTGCTCGTTGCCCCACAAGAATGCCAGCGTAATCCTGCTGTAAAAGCGTATATTGAAGAAATGATTATTGACGATAACCCCATAAATCAAGTGCAGTTTTTTGATTTACGCCAAAGCATGCAAAATGGCGGCGGACCTGCTTGTTTGCGTTTACGCGTGGCGCTTAATAGCCAAGAATTAGCAGCGGTAAATCCTGAGGTTATTTTAGATGAGCAAAAGTACACCCAATTATGTGATTGGGCTACGCGCCATTACCGCGATAAACTCGGTGCTAACGATTTTGCCGATCCAGCGTTATTAACCGAAAGTTATCAAGCGCTTGATGAGTTAACCCAGTTACTTAGCCTAGGATCGGTATACCCATTTCAACTAGAAGCTTAATTGCTTTCGGCTACTAGGGTTTGAAACATACGTTCAAACCCTTATCGCTAATCTCTCTAAATTCAATTAAGGTTAAGTTTATATAATTATACTTATAGCTTAACTATTCAAAAAAATATGATTCTATCTATTAGGGTAATGAATTACTCCTGATAGCATGCTTAAACGACATTACTGTCACTTAATTAACCCTAACTAACTCATTTAATTGAGTCTATACACTCAAGCTTGGCAGAATTCCAAAAAAGGAGACAAACCATGGCAACACAGAAAGTAATTTTAATTACCGGCGCATCGAGCGGCATTGGCGAGGCAACCGCTAAAACATTAGTTAATAATGGCCACAAAGTGATCTTAACCGCGCGCAGCGAAGATAAACTCAATAAACTAGTTGACGAGTTAGGCCATGAAAATGCATTTAGCGTTTCAGCCGATGCCACTGCATTTAATGAACTTGAGAATGTAGTGAGTAAAGGCGTTGAAAAATTTGGCCGATTAGACGTAGCATTCGCTAACGCCGGCATAGGTGTGTCATCACCTGGTACAGAGAATGGCGATCCTCAAGAGTGGTCAGCCATGGTTGACCTTAATATTAAAGCATTGCTTTGGACTGCTAAACTCACTTTGCCTCATTTACGTGAAAACCAAGGACATTTTATTTTAACCAGCTCTGCAGCAGGACGAAGACCCATTGATGGCTCTATTTATGGTGCCACTAAATGGTTTGCTCATGGCTTTGGTCAAAACCTTGCAGAAGAAATGAAACCTTGGCATGGCCGATGTACAACCATAGCCCCAGGCATGGTGAATACACCATTTTTTGATGAAGCAAAACCAGATAAGCTCGACCCTCAAGACGTGGCCGATGCCGTTTTGTTTGCCATTGAAGCTAATCAGCGTAATAGCGTACGCGAAATCTATTTAATGCCCACCAACTAATAATAAAATATAAAGGCCAATGTTTATTGGCCTTTACTATAAAAGTGCTTACCTGTGCTTTATTCAAATCACTATCTATTCAATCAATAAAAAGTCACTCATTGAAACGCCGCTTACCATGCTAAATCACAACTTTATGTCTATTATATAAAGAAAGTAATTCAATAACTGGAACCCATTTAATGGCTCCCAATAAAACTAATAATATGCCAGCTCATCAATATGTTACTAATGACCCGTTGCATCAACTTTTTGATGCTGTCGATTCTATTTCAGTACAAGGTTACGATGAGCAACGACGTGTTATTTATTGGAATAAAGGCAGCGAATTACTTTATGGGTATACACACCAAGAAGCCATTGGCAAAAAACTCGAAGATTTAATTATACCCGCGCCAATGCGAGAGCCCGTTATTAAAGCGCATAGTAATTGGATTAAGTATGATATTGAAATTCCCGCATCAGAACTCATACTCAGCCATAAAAATGGCAATGATGTAGCCGTATTTTCAAGCCATGTTATGTTTACCAATCAGTACAATACCAAACAAATGTACTGTATTGATATTGATCTGTCTGAGGTGCACAAAGCACAAGCAGAAGCCGTATTTAATGCCACCATGCTCAAAACTTTATTTGAGGCAATTCCTGATTTATTTTTTGTATTAGAGCAAAATGGCACTATTACTGACTACCATGCAAATAATGAAAACGATTTATATATTTCACCTAACCAGTTTATTGGTAAAAAAATGGTGGATATATTACCTGAAAAAGTAGCGCAAAAGTTTCAGGTTCATATAGAAAAAACGATAACACAAGACAGTATGGTCAGTTTTGAATACGAATTAAGCATGCCTGAAGGCGTAATTTATTACGAAGCGAGATTGCGTTTACTGCCCAAAAAAAACCAAATTATGGTGATTATTCGTGATATTAGCGAACCACACCGCTCCGCTGAACTAATTCGCCATCAGGCCCACTTTGATAGCTTAACCGATTTACCTAATCGCTTTTTATCTCTAGACCGCTTATCACAAATATTACTGGAAGTACAAAAGAGCCACGAAAAAGCCGCAGTGTTCTTTTTAGATCTTGATGACTTTAAAAAAGTGAATGACTCTTTAGGCCATGAAGTGGGCGATGAACTATTAATTGCGGCAGCAGCAAGATTACAGCAAACACTTAAAAAAAGTGACACAATAGGCCGATTGGGCGGCGATGAGTTTATTGTTTTAATATCCAATTTAAATGATGAAAACGATGCTTTAGCGATTGCTGAGCGGTTACTTCAAGCATTTAGGAAACCCTTTAAACTTGTAGGTAGGGACTTAATACTGACATTAAGTATTGGGATTGCTATTTCCCCTAAGGATGGCACCTGCGCCTCTGTGTTGTTACGAAATGCCGACACCGCTATGTACCAAGCAAAAACTATGGGGCGAAACACGTCCTCTTTTTTCACCCCACAAATGAACGTCGCCATGCGCCGCCGCTTTGAAATAGAAGAGCAAATGCATGGTGCACTGGAGCGTAATGAATTTGAGCTTTATTACCAACCACAAATAGATGTAAAAACAAACACCATCGTTGGCGCTGAAGCCTTGCTTCGTTGGCATAATATAGTGTTAGGGGAAATAACCCCAGATGAGTTTATCCCAATTGCAGAGCAAACCGGCTTAATTACGCCTATTGGTGTATTTGTTCTTCAACAAGCCTTACGCTTTTTAAATGAATGGCAATCAATTAACAAGCAAAACTATACCATGGCGATTAATTTATCACCGCGCCAATTCAGAGACCCGGAACTGGTTAATATAATTAAACACACTCTGCATAAAAATAGTATTAATAATGAATGTTTAGAGCTGGAAATTACCGAAGGGGTGCTGATGAATAGCCAAGCGTCAATTCATGATGCCTTATTGCAAATTGATGAGCTGGGCATAAAACTGTCAATGGACGACTTTGGCACAGGGTATTCATCATTAAGTTACTTACGAGAATACCCTTTTGATGTGCTAAAAATTGACCGCAGCTTTATTACTGGCATAACAGATAACAAGGCAGACTGTAATTTAGTGAAAGCGGCCATAGCTATGTCACACAGCCTAGAAATAAAAGTAGTGGCTGAGGGGGTAGAAACCAAAGAGCAGCTAGATTTACTCAACGAGCTAAACTGCGATATTGCTCAAGGATTTTATTTAAGTAAGCCCTTGCCGGCCGCCAAGCTGCTCAATTTTTCATTGCGTTACTTAAAAGCACTTTAGTTAAAAAGTGCTTTTATAGTTATGTTTTAGCTCATGATTTTAAAGAGTAAATCGCGCACAGTAGCGGGCTCAAACGGTTTGTCACATATTGCGTCCACACCCGCTTGAGCAATATTAGCTAAATGGGTATCGTTAGCTTCTGAGCTCACCATCAAGATTGGAATATGCGAGTACGCATTCGATTGCCTTACCGTTTCAGTTAATTCTTTACCGTCCATTTCTGGCATATTGTAGTCAGTAACAATTAAATCAAATGATTGGCTGTTTAACATTTCAATTGCTTGTTTACCGTCTTCGGCCTCTACCGGTGCTGGAATTCCCATCCCCGCTAGCACTCTTATTATGTGTTTTCGTGCAAAACGGCTGTCATCAACTACAAGCACTCTAAGAAGCGTCACATCAAAGTGCTCTAGTTCCACTTCTTGCTCGCTAATAATATCCAAAGTCGCTTTAAGCGCTCGGGTTATTTCGTCGGCACTAAACGGTTTAGGTAAAATCGCTAATACCCCCGATTGCCTAAGTTGCTCTAAATGGCGCTTATTACGCTCGCTCGATACCAACATAAATGCCTGTTGCTCAGTATTACTATTACTGCGTATTGCCTGTAATAAAGAATCTGCAGTACCGTCACTAAAATACATACTACTAATGACTAAATCAGGGTGATAATTTGATAAAGCAGCCAGCGCGTTTTCTTGAGTGCTGGCCGTTTCAATTTGTGTAACACCGCACTGAGCCAGTGATTTTTTTATTAGCTTTTGTTGAACTTCAGAAGGCTCAACTAATAAAATAGATAAGTTGGCTATTGCCGTTAAATCACTCATTTCAATCCTGTTAATATTAATTCTATAATTTTTATAACGCTCATTATAAAGTAATAACTTACAAGAAAAAGCTAAAACAGCAACAAAACAGCTTGTTTACCTAAACTCAACACACTCAGCTTAAAAACGGTAGTTTATGCCCGCATAATAACGTCTTCCCGAATAGCTTGAGTTTAATAACCGAGACTCTGTATCGTTACCTAGGCGCTTTACCGACTCAGATTTAGTTAAATTAATAACTGCAGCGGTCAAACTCAAATCCTCTAATAAATTAATCGAAGCATTTACATCAACTTGCTCGTATGGGTCTTGGTATACATTTAAGCCGCTATTTAAACCCAACACAGTTTCACCGCGTTTATTATAAGAAGCTCGAATATTAAAGGCATCTCCCTCATAATATATCGAGGTATTGTATTGATACTTAGCACTGCCTATTAGTGGCGATTTACCAAACTCTTTACCATCCACTTCTACATCGGCTTTATTGGTTTTGTTATAAGTGTAGTTTGCATAAAAACCAAAACCACTATCAAAGGCATGCTGTATAAATACTTCCGCCCCTTTAGATACGGCATCAGTGCCATTACCTACTGTGCTATATGGCGATATAGTAATATTTCCTGCCTCAACAACGCCCTCTTTACCAGCAAAATCTTGTTGTACATCAATGACTAAGGGTACAACAAAATTATCAACAGTTTTATGAAACAGCGCTAAACCAATGGCAGAGCCTTCGCTGTAGTAATATTCAATAGATAAATCAGCTTGCACCGACTCAAATGGCTTTAAGTTTTTATTACCGCCACTGCCACTAAAACCCGGAATTTCATTAAACTCAGCTCTATCGTCTGCCCACTCATCTGAGACAAACGTAATGCGTTGTTGTGCGCCTAAATCGGCATAATCAGGTCGTGACATCACTTTAGCAACCGCGCCTCGTACCACTACATCATCACTTATATCCCAAGCAATATTAAAGCTAGGAAGAATTTGAGTATCGGTACTCTCTTGAGTAATAAGTTGATAGTCTTCAACAAATCGATCATCTCCCGTTACCGGCTCGCCGGTGTCATCATTGGTATGATCTAATAAATAAGTATATAGGTCGGTTGATGATGTCATGGTTTTAGTGCGCACCACACGCACCCCTAAATTACCTCGCACGCTATTAAACTCAAAGTCACCTTGCAGATAAAACGCCGCTATTTGCTCTTCAATATCATAAATAAAGTTATCTTCTTTGCGTGTATACGGCACATAATGACTGGTCACAATGTCACGATATTTTTGCCAATCAATACCGGGCATTTGGTTTATATTAAAACCACCAGCAATGTTACCCTCGTTAATAAACACGTCTTGTGCTAGTGGCATACCGTTGTTCCACTGATAACTGTCAAAACGTGTGATCCCCCCCTCGCTGGCTTCTCCTGCAGCAATATCAAAATTAGGATCTAAAAAGAAGGTATTACCGGTTTCGCGATGCAGCGTAGCTTCTCGGTACTTTACGCCGGTTTTAATTGTTCTTAAAATGCCCCAATCGGTATAAATATCAAAGTCAGCTTGGTAGTAATCTTCTTCGAGTTCACTGCGTACAAAACTTGAATTTGACGAGCCCGGATCGCGACCGCCTCCCACGCCATTAAGTAGGTTTGCTAGCGTATTTGGGTCTATATTTAAACTAATGTCGTTTTCATTAATTTGCCAACCCGCTGTTTGCGATGCATTTTCTATACGGCTTTCATTTTCACCGGCGTTTGAACTTTTATACGCCGCTTCCCAACTCTCCTTTGGCCCGCCTTCAGAGCGCGTATTGCCCGCCACAAAACGGGCTTTAAAATAATCGCCTTCATAGGTTAAATTAAAATCAAAGGTGTTTGAGGTCGACTCTTCACGCACATAACGGCCTCGCATCCACGGCAATTGCATATCATTCTCTGCGCCACTCGCAGCTGCATCAAATTGCATCCCATTGATAATAGTGCCCGACTCATCCAAACTTACATCGGTTAAAAAGTCAGGATTTAAAGACCACTCAGGTATATCAATCACCGACTCTGTTCTATTTTTATCAAGTGAAAATCCAAAATAGTTAAAGCCAATTTCAACACGGCTGGTTGGACGCCACTGCGTGCTAAATTGCACCCCTTCTCGCTCACGTAATTCGTTTACAATTGAGCCACGAACCACTTGAGGAAACCAAACATCGTTATAATTATTACCCTGAGCATCACTTATTGAGCCCCACTGATTATTGTTTTCAACCAGCTCGCCATTGGTATCTACCGGGTTATCACCGGCAAAGCGCCATACGTTTGCATCTGTGCCTCCTGAGAGAGTTCGGTTAGTGCGTTTTTGTGAGGTATAACCAAACAACATGCCAAAGGTATCAGCCTCGTTCTTCCAAGAATAAAGCGCGGTTAACTGCGGCTCAGATTCTTCAGTCACATCGGCATAGGTGCTTTCCATGTTAATTACCCCAGAGTTTGCCTCCATACTCAGCGGTTTACGACTATGCATTAATACCGTGCCGCCTACGCCCCCCTCATCTAAACGCGCTTCTGGCGATTTATACACTTCCACGCTTTCAATCATGGCTGAGGGCAGTAATGCATAATCAAATGAGCGAGACGGCTCACCTGGTGATGACGCAATAAAATTACCATTTAGCTGAGAAAAGGTTAGCTCAGATGATAACCCCCTAATACTTACCGATGAGCCTTCGCCTCCGTCACGGTCAATCACCACGCCAGGTACGCGTTGTAATGAATCAGCGACATTTTTATCAGGAAACTTACCAATATCTTCTGCTGTTATGGCATCAACCACAGAGCTCGATAAACGCTTTATATCTAAATTAGCCGCCATACTGGAACGAATACCACGCACCTCAATGACTTCCATATCTTTGCTTTTTAATGTTTTATCTTCTGCTTCATCAGCATATGCATGATTGACAACAGATAGAATAGACACGCATAGCGTTGATTTAATAAAAAGTGGAAGAGAGTGATGTGCAGCGTGGGTTATCCGATGAGCGGTCATAGTTTTAACAGTTCCATTTAAAATACAGTTAATACTTAAAGATGAGCGTACCGGCTAAAGCTGATACGAAAAAAGTAGCTGTATTTTACACAACCAAACTTAATAGTTTGTTAATGTAAACTGATAAGTAACTGAATAACCTATCAAAAAATAGTCAATTCGAATAAAGGTAGGAAGTTAAGCAGCAAAATTGCTATTTAGCTGCTTATTAAAAGAGCATAAAAAAGGAATGACGCGATTAAACAGCAATACACCGTTATTTTTTATCACTAATAGCCTGAATATAATAGCCTAAACTCGCATGAGAAAGTTCTCCCATATGACTGGTAACTAACTCACCTTGGCTATTATAAAACAAAGTTGTTGGTAAGCCCGCAGCACCTGATTCGCGACTCACATTACTACTTTGATCAAAAAACACATGATTTAGGTCGAGTTGCTGTTCATCAAGGAACGCTTTTACCGTGTGTAAGTCTTCGCCTTGATTGACAAATGCCACCGTGATATTCGGGTTATTTTTTTGAGCCGCTTGCAGTACCGGCATTTCTTTT
This sequence comes from Pseudoalteromonas sp. APC 3495, assembly GCF_030407645.1. NCBI lineage: Bacteria > Pseudomonadati > Pseudomonadota > Gammaproteobacteria > Alteromonadales > Pseudoalteromonadaceae > Pseudoalteromonas > Pseudoalteromonas sp. APC 3495. The sequence continues at coordinate 81,840 of NZ_JASDDA010000013.1, forward strand.
CGACACGGCGGACACCACGACGCCCAAAAGTTAATCACCACCGGCTTACCTTTGAAGTTTTGTAAGTTAACTTGCTGCCCTTGAATATTATGCACAACAGACTGCGGTAACTGCACACCCGTTTGATAAATAGACAGCGCAAAATTAGGAATAATCATTGAACAAAAACCAACAAACCCAGCAATAGCGTAGTTTTTCATTACCGCTTTTTTACCACGTGCATAAAACGCTAAAACCACTATACCGCTGAGCCAGCCATAATAACCAATAAAGCCGCCATCGCTAATATTAAAAAGCTGCCACCAGTTACCTTGATAGGCATCCCACATAGTAAAAACAAACGCTAACCGAGAGACTAAAAACCCCACCACAATTGCTTTAAAAACAGTGTCTAAAATCGCTTTTTGTAATGGATGTTGGCGTGTCAATAAATAGGTAAGCCCCCAAAAAATGCCTAACCCTAAAAAAATGATCAACTGTGAAATGGAAATAACCAAAGGCCCAAGAGAAATACTTAACATTGCTGTCGTCTACTTATAATGTATTTTAGTACTTAAAATAACCGGTACATAGTGTGAATTAAAGGCTAACAATAACATAGCCTAAACTGTACTGATTATTAATAACGCATAATAGGTTATGTATACCAGCAGCAATACAAAACCTATTTACCTAGTTAACCTTGTTGCTGTATGTACTCCAACGCAGTCATTTTTTTATAACTTACATTTGAGTGCAATACATGAGTAGGTTCAGGATCAACAATTTCAATAGGAATAGCGTAATTACGTGCAATCTCTAATGCCATTTGGGTAATATTAACGCTGAACGAAGTACCCATAAACACCATTTTATCGGCATCAATCATTCGCTGCTGCGCTTCAGTAATGCGGTATAGCTCGGTGTAATATTCATCAAATAACAACACAAAGGGCTTTAAAGAATGATTAAGCTTTGGCTGATGGTTTTCAATATTGAATAACGCAAGTAGAGAGCGATGTAAGTTGCTCTCATCAACATTACTCCATAGCGTAGCTTGTGGTGTAACGTTATCACCTTGATGATGAAATACAGTCATTTGATCAAGCCGACCATGAATCGCAATGTAATTTTTATTTTCCGCCTTACCATCTAGCCCATCAATATTTTGAGTTATTAAGTTTTTATCACTAAGCCAATGATGCACTTCGTTAGGACCATGATGACGATAAGTTGCAAAGCGATGATAATACCAAGCTAAAAACTCACTTGGATTATTTTCATACATTGCACGTGTCGCCATTTCCATTGGCGTATAGTTTTTACTACCAATAGTCCAAAAGCCATCTTCACCGCGAAAGGTGGGAATACCGCTAGCAGCACTTACACCTGCTCCAGTAATGTATAATGTATTCATAAAGTCATCTCTTATATTCAATAACCCTAT